>JAQIDC010000010.1 GCA_027858235.1 Patescibacteria group bacterium
TATTTTTTCAGCAAATATTTAATAAATAAAAATATAGGGTACCCCATAGAGTACTCTATAGGGTACTCTATTTATGAAATATAGCAATACATTAAATCTATGTATGCAGAGAACAAGACCTGACCCTAAGCTCCTTTCGAGGCTTGGAACTTCAGACTTAAGTGGTTGTTCTAACTGCTTGTTTCTTTGGTCAAATTTTTTAATTAATCTTACGCCGATTTCCTTTGATTTCTGCACAGATCTCCCAGCTGCTTCTCGAAATTTATGATATGGAGTGTCACTCATTTGGTGTTCCTTTCTGTTGAAACCAATGGGGCTATGCAAAAAACAAGACTTGACCCCAAACTCCGTGTCTTTTCTTTCAAGGCTATGTGGGATTGATTTTAATTGAATAGGCGTGGGAACTAAATACCCAAGCTCTGTTAAAATGCCAAGAATTTTTGGAGCAATGCCAAGGCCATTAAAACCTTGTGCTCCTTGTTGTATATTTTTATTCATAATTTTAGTGACCCGAGTTCTTGAAATAGTCACTAATAGAAAGAATCAAATGACAGAATAAGTTCGAGTCCGTGCTCAATAGTTAGAGCAATATTTTCCGCTTAATCACGGATATTGTATTTTAAGTGTAGCATTAATGTTATGTTTTGTCTTGCTCGCCACCCTGGTCGAAGTGGGAACTTTTTTACAAAATCCTATATAAAAAAGAACCATTATTCAGACGGTCCTTTTGCGCCGGTGGAGGTGGACTATGTTAGAATCTGTTTATTGTAAAAGAAAAAGCCCCAAGTAGTTTTACTACATGGGGCTTTATTAATTAATCTTATGAGCAATTAGATAATACTATTTTTCATATCCATCATCAGCGCCACCGCCCAATTCTGAAGAATCACCACGAAAATCTATGTCAGGAAGAATCGACTGCGGCTTGAACACCACGCGGTGGTGGTAGACACTAACATCCGCAAACGTTAACTGTTCAGCGAAATAAGTCACGTTGTCAGACAAACCAAGAAAATGTTTCTTGTATTCGTTCTTAGCGGTCTTGCAAGTAACCTCCAGCTGATTACCTTGATCCTCGATTGAACATCGCCCCTCTATTGAGAGCATATATTCTCCCGTGATACCATTGTAAAATACAATTCGTCGATCAATCTCGAACATATCAGCGGCCTCTGATAAATTCCGTGACGCTATCTGAGCGTCCTTCTGACATCCAGTAACCAAAGACATTACAAATAACACTAAAATAACTGTTAAAAAATTTTTCATAACCACTCTCCTTTTAGTCTGTTGTGTTTTTCAGAGATTGCCCAATGCTTTCTCTCGATAACAAAAATATAGATATGTTTCTTGAATTTTTTTTAATGAACAATAACGAGATAATGGGGTCAAGTCTTGTATTTTGACATTTTTGTTATATTCCACCCCGCCACAGTCCACCGTCGACGAACCACAATATTGTTATATATTTATCTTTCTCCATTTTCCATCCTAAACTTCCATCTATACTTAAAGTCTATACTCCAAAGAGATAAAAGGTACCTGACCCCTTTATCTTCTCTGACCCCTTTATCTTCCTAGGAATGAAATCAGGACCCCAGCCAATTTCATGGTGCAACTCCTGCCAGGTTTCTGGTGAATTTAATGAAAAGTTTTTTGCATCTTCTTCTGTTAAGGTTGAACTTGTTCTTCTTTTAAGCATATGCTCTAAATCCATCAATCTGTTCGTGATTCTCTTTTTTCTTTCCATTTTTTTACCTCCTCTTTCTGTTTTACTTCCAATTACTTTTCTGTGAATATACCACAACAAAAAATCATAACACATGTTATGACCTTTGTCAATGCTGCTCAGGATGTTGAACGATGTTCGAACTTATTATTATTGATGACTCTTAATAGGTAGCCAAAATACAATCTTAAAAATAACGTCAACAATAAAAATAATGCTCGGGACTTATTGGGAACTCAATATAGCAAAAAATATAAAATAAAAGCCAGCTATTTGCTGGCTTAATTATAAATAGGTTAAAATTTCATTAACCACCTGATCTGCACTAAAATTTACGGTGTTTATTTTAACTAAATTATCAAATGAACAATATTTTTCTTGAACAAGGGCTAGTGTTTCTGAATCACGATCTTTTCTTGTAGTTTTTCTTTCGGAAATTCTTTTTTTGCGCTCTTCCTCATTAACTATCAGGAGAAAGGTAATATGAGGTTTTGATATTGGAAGGATCTTATCAAGAGGAATATTTTGAAGAAACCTTAACCCATATACAATATGGTAGATCCACGTTGAATAAATATAGCGATCACATATAACATGGTCATTTTTCAAGAGCTTTCTTATTTCAAAAGACGAGATAATCGTTGCTGTAATAAAATATGCAAATCTTATTAATGCGGGTGCATTTTCAAAGTATTTTCTAAAATTTGCTAAAAAACCGCTTGGTGTTTTAAAACAAATTCCTTTGAGTCTTTCAGCTAATTTTTTTGTAACTGTCGTTTTCCCGCAACCATCAATTCCTTCTATAGCAATAAATAGATTACTCAATTTTTATCACCTCACATTCTCTTTTCACCCCTGAAATATTAAGAGTGAATTCGTCCCCCTCTTCTCTGTTTAATAATTTTTTTCCCAAAGGAGAAGCGGGTGTAACAATTTTAAGACCATTAATTTTTTCTCCACCCAAGGTAGGAAACAAAAAATATTTTTCAATTATGCCATTTTTATCTCCTATTTCAATTATAGATCCAACTCGTCCCCTGCCGTTATCTTTGAATGCTTTAAAGTATAAGATTGCTTCCTTTGAAATTTCAAGATTTTCAGTAGCCTTGTTGTACTTATTTTTCAGACCTTCTGCGAGATACTGGCCCTCTTCCTTGAAGGTGCTATACCTAGAATGCATTGCACCCTCTTCTTCATTAGCTCTATTCTGGGCGTCTTTGTATATTTGGCGACTTTCAGTTATATTGCTACTACACTTCGATAAAATAGCCTCAAAAATTTGGTTACGTAGTTTGTTAGCTTCCATTATATATCCTTTTCTTCTAGTGAATAGTTATTAAAGGTTTTGGTTATTAAGAAAATTTTCTGGTAGTATGCCGTTTGCAGACTTCATAACTTCAAAGTAATGTCTGAAACTTTCCTTAACTTCTGGTAAAACTATTTTATTCTCCCAGTCAGTTCGAATTTTTCTTGAAGCATCTTCCAAGAGCGATTCAATACTTTTTTTCGGACTTTCGTAGAACCAGAGATGGTAGAATGGTCCCAATAAATGAGAAGCTCCATCAGCTGATGATACTATTTTTACCTCTATCGAAGCGGCTAGAATTTTATCAGAATCTTTTGAGTCGATAATTTCAATTAAATTTATCACTTTTTGGGAAAAATCTTCAGGGAAATTAAGTTCTAAAAGTAGTTTTTCCCCACTTAGCTGTGTTTCTTGGTATTGATCGTTCATGTTGATTATTTTCCCATAATCATGCATCCACACCAAGGCCATCACTAAGTCAATATCAGCTTCCTTGTAAATATCACATAATTCCAAGGCTATCTTTTCAGCTATCTCTAAATGATATTTAACAAACCACTTGTGGTGTAAAAAATCCTTATTCCCTGCTAATTGTTTTATTTTATTTTTAAGGTTCAAAGTTAAATTTTCCATTTTAATCTCCTTTAATATATTAAAATTTTAATTCCTTGATTTTTTTTAAATCTATCCCGATTGATGCGTAAAGCTTTTCTCCTACAATATCAGATGTATCTTTTCTTTCGTATCCAAGCAAAGCTAAGCCTTTATCAACATTTTCATTGGAATCTGATTCAATCTCTATGTATGGATTGAGTTTCGGCCAAGTATCTATGTCAAAAAAAGTTTTACCATATTTGTATTTTGCACGTTTATTCTCCTGATAATTTTCTAGAACCAAACCAATTGAAGTTAAAAAATTTATCGTTTCTTCAAGGTTGTCTACTAAAACTGTATGTTCAATATCATTTTCATCACCTCTTTGCTTATAGCTTAGTTCAATGATGTTATTTACCTCTCTTAATCTAACCCAGGCATTCTTCTCTCTTAGAGACTGACTTGGGTAGTCAAAGATGTATCTTTTTTGTAAAGCTTCAGAATGGATTTCTTCAGCTCCGCTTTTTTTGAGTTTATTTATGATTTCTTCCTTGTTGATGTTTAGGATTCTTGTTTCAAATTCTTTCATATGAAAAGATTAATTATAAATATTTAAAATAGTTACTTTTAGAATGCCAGGATAATTAGTCCTGGCGATTAAATTAAATTATATGCAAATAGGAACTTTGATGTCATTAATAACCTCGTTCGCGATAAATCGCTCTTTGTATTCAGGGTCAAGAAGTGGATTGACATTGCGATTACCTGTTCTAATGGCAAGTTGGTCAAATCCCCAAATCAATTGTTCTCTTGTTAGACTTTCTGGACAAGCAACTGGTTGTTTATGCGTAAAGCGATTCAAGTCGTTTACAAACAACTCATTGCCACTTTCAAGCGGAAAGATTCCATCTTGTGGATGGGGTGTCCAAAAAGTTCCGTAAACAACAGTCTGAGGGTAAGTTCCAAGGCTTTCTAAAAATTGCAAAGTAATTTCTAAATCCTCAATCGTTTGGCCAGGAATCCCGATAATGAATATCGGATTGATTTTTAAACCATGCTCCAAAACATTATTCAATACCTTGGCAATCATGGCGGAATTAACTTTACCTCCCTTGTCGATTTTTTTTAGTAGTTTATCACTTACGGTTTCAACACCAAAGTGAATATAATCCACTCCTGCAAAAATCATAGTTTCGAGAAGCTTGTTGTCTACAATCCCATCGATACGTGATTTTAACTTGATACCTAGACCAAGACCTTCTTCTCCAATTGCTTGGAAAAGATTCAGAGAATAGCTATCCTTAACGGTTAG
Source organism: Patescibacteria group bacterium (assembly GCA_027858235.1). Taxonomy (NCBI): domain Bacteria; species Patescibacteria group bacterium. The sequence continues at coordinate 4,942 of JAQIDC010000010.1, forward strand.
GGTTTCGTCTTTGAGGTGGACTCGTTTGAATCCTCGTTCCTTTAAGAATCGCATTTCTTTAACAATGTTTTCAACTGGTCTTGTTCTATACTTTCTTTCCCAAAACTTACTAACGCTACAAAAACTACAAGCAAAGGGACATCCACGACTGCACATGACATGGGCATTGGTATATTTTCGGTAAACATCCAACGGAAGCTTTTCGTATGTCTGGACATTAATTTCCGGAAGCACACATAAGAGTTGCTGTTTTTTATTGTGAATAATTTCACCCTGGTCATTGATGAAGGAGACACCAGGAATATTTCCCAGATAAACGGAGTCTATTTTTCTGATTGAAAATGCATTTAATAAATTTATAAATGAGATTTCACCTTCCCCTGAAACCAAATAATCGACTGATGAGTGCCCTAGGCAATAGTCTCTGTTTTGAGTTGGAAATATTCCCCCAAGTATTGTAATTTTCCCTAGCTGCTTTGCAATTTTGAATAGCCTGACAGTTTCTGGAAAATCACTAGATGAAGAACCAATAGCTATGACGTCAAAATTCCTGAAGTCATCCTCTGGATTAATATTCGTTGTTCCTGTCTCTAGTGCTTGCAATCTGTAGTCTAGAATTTCAAAGTTGTGATTTGAATTTTCTTTCAAATATTGACCTAAATTCAAATATGATAGAGGAATACCAATTTCTTGCTTATCTCCTACGGGAAATTTTACAAGTGGCTTTACAAACAATATATTTAATGTTTTCATCCTTATCTCCTTTGCTTTTCAGCACTGTTACTATTTGCTTTTTTATAATTCTTTAAAGAGCTGTTCAAAATACTATATAATTATTATCATCTTTTGTCAATGGTTTGCACTCGACCATGCATAGAAGGTATAATACATAATGTGATTTGGCAGAAGATAATTATTCGTAAATTTTTAAAGTATTTCAGAAATAAATATTTTTGCCTTTCAATGTTTTGGCATTATTTTGAGATTGAAAAAGATTTTAATATTTTAATAAAAAAAGAACATGAGTTAAAATAGTGGTGTTAACTAACTATTAAAACTAAATTCATGTCCTTTTGTTCAATTGTAATGTCTTACAAAGAAAATTGCAAAGTTGAGGGTGAGATTATGACTAAATTCAAAATTGCCCGTATGTATTTTGCTTCAAGCAAGAAACAAAATGCTATCAGTGAATACCTAAATTGCCACAAAAATACCGTTCTAGGGATAATTAGAGCCTGCAAGGTTCATGATCCCAGTAATGAAATATGGAAATATTTAAAGGATAAAAACTTACACATCTCTGAAGAGAAGCTAAAGTCACTATTTTCATTTTTTGCCCATCAATCAAGAGCGCCACTTAGGAATAAAAGTGCTATTCAAAAAGACAGTGATGAAGAGAAATTGATTATTGAAAAATTTGAAGATAAAAAATGGGGACCAAAAAGAATGTATCGTAATTTAGCTAGACAAGGATTTGATATGAATATTTATTCATTGGGCAAAATTAAAGGAGTTCACAAGAGAAATGAGTTTAAAACTAGAAAAATACGGACTTTTAATGGTGAACGGAGATCCTTGTATAATTATGATGAAATTGAAGCATTTGAATATTTGCAATATGACACCAAAACCATTGCAGACAAACATGCTCTACCAAAAGACATATACGATAAATTTAAGTATGGTGAGCAATTACCAAAAATTCAATGGACGATAATTGATGCTAAAACAAAAACCAGGTTTTTGGCCTGGTCATATAATCGTTCTAGTACCTTTGGACTTAAATTCTTGCTATTTGTTATTAGTTGGCTGAGGTCACATGGAATACGAACAAAAATAAATATTCAGGTAGATATGGGGATGGAATTCTACTCTGGCTCAAAAATTAAACAGGAGATATGGAACGAAGAATTAGAAAAATACAATGCTTATGCCTATGATACAGAAGGAGTTAAGTGGAAACAGAATATTGTAGAACGATCACACAGAGTTGATGATGAAGAGTTCTACTGTCCTAGAGGTGAGAAAATCAATGACAAAACAGAGTTTATGATTGAAGGACAATTTTGGATTATCTATTACAATCATCGCCCTAGCTACAGTATTGGCTTAAATGGAATATCGCCGAAAGAAAAAATGGAGAAACTAGGAATTTACAATGCTGAAAAAATTGCAAATTTCCCTTGTTTAATTTTAGAAGACTTTTTCCAACCTTTACTTTTATTTTTCAATAATAGTAATCAAAAAATCTTGGAAGAAAAATCACAAAATGTTTTGACTAATTACCATGATATTAAATCCTAAATCCTAAATTCGAAATTCTAAACAAATAATAAATTCAAAAGAGTTTTGATGTTTGCATTTAATTTTTAGAATTTGTTTGGGCTTTAGAATTTAGGGCTTAGTATTTTTACTTTACTAGCTTTTATGCAAACAAGAGTGTATTTTTCATGCATTGATTATTAATTTAGAAGATTGTATAATCAAGATAATGTTTAATAAAAGTATTTCAAAATTTATTGATCTCGCTTATTCTTGGTGGGATTATTTTACGTCGGAGATATCAAGTGTTTTTAGCTTCCTTTATGTTAAAATATATTTTGTTTTTTTTATAGCTGTTAATGGAATCAACTGGTTATTTTCTTATTATATTTTCTCAAATATATTGCCAGAGACAAGGGAGCTAATCGCTCTTCATTACAATGTTGAGTTTGGAGTTAATTTAATAGGAAATGCCAACAATATTTTTATATTGCCTAGTTTAGGGCTACTTATTATTGTTATTAATTTTTCCTTACTGTTGAGCATTTATAAATTAAAAAATTCTAAATTCCTGGGTAATTTTTTACTTCTTCCGGCTCTTATTTCCAATGTATATCTATTAATAGGTCTTGTTTCTATATACCTAGCTAATTTCAAATAAAAATTTAAATATTACTTTATATGCAAGATTTCTACATTATACGAATATTTTTACTTACTGCCGCTGCTTTTGTCTTTACTATTTTTTGGACACCTCTTTTTACTCATTTTTTGTATAAGTATAAATTGGGAAAAAAAATAAGATCAAGCGGTGATACTCCTATTTATACAAAAATGCATGCTCACAAAACAGGGACTCCAACTATGGGAGGGGTTTTGATATGGGTTACAGTGCTAATTTTTTCACTCCTATTTTTTTATTTAGCCAAATTTTTTCCGGGAGGTTTTATTGAAAATCTAAATTTTCTAAATAGAGCAGAGACTCTTCTTCCCCTAGGCGTTTTAGTCGCTTCGGCCCTAATCGGTCTTTTTGATGATTGGCTGGATGTTCGAGGTATTGGTGTTCGAGGCGGAGGGGGACTTAGCATGGGCCACAGATTATTAATCTATACTTTCATCGCGATCGTCGGAGCTTTCTGGTTTTATTTTAAGCTTGGGTGGGATGTTTTTCACGTCCCTTTTTTGGGAGACTTTACTCTTGGTTGGTCCTATATTTTAATATTTATAATTGTAATAGTTGCAACTTCATTTTCTGTTAATGAAACCGATGGCCTGGACGGACTTGCCGGGGGTGTGCTTCTTTTTTCTTTTGCTTCCTATGCTGTTATTTCTTTTTCAATGGGGAAATATGAATTAGCTACTTTTTGTGGAGTCATTGTTGGCGCTCTACTAGCTTTCTTGTGGTTTAACGTAATCCCTGCTCGTTTTTATATGGGAGATACTGGTGCAATGAGTCTTGGAGTTACCCTCGGAGTAATAGCCATGCTTACAAACACGGCTTTAATACTACCTATTATTGGGTTTGTCCTAGTTTTGGAATCTGTTTCAGTTATTTTACAAATTGGATCTAAAAAGTTACGTGGAGGCAAAAAAATATTTTTGTCTGCACCAATTCATCATCATTTTGAGGCGAAGGGCTGGGCTGAACCAAAAATAGTTTTTCGTTTTTGGATAGTTTCGGGGATGACTGCAGTTATTGGAATAATGATATTCTTACTTGATCATTCATTATAAATGGGAAGATTAATACAAAAATTTAAACGTCTCCTTGGCGCTGGTCCAAGAGAACATGCCCCTGACTATATTTTAATAGGGAGTGTTTTTGTGATGATTTTATTTGGTCTTATTATGCTCTCCAGCGCTTCATCAGCGAAAGCATATCTAGACTTCAAAAATACTTATTATTATTTCAATCATCAGTTGTTTGGAATCGGAATTGGTCTTATCGCATTTTTTATTTTTTCAAGACTAAATTATCGAATATTGCAAGACTATGCTGGTTGGTTTTTGATTGGTTCTATATTTCTTTTACTTCTAGTATTTATTCCAGGTCTTAGCGCTAGTTACGGGAAGGCAAGGTCATGGATAAATGTTTTTGGTTTCTCTCTCCAGCCATCAGAATTTGTTAAGATATCTTTTTTGCTTTATTTGTCTGCTTGGCTTGATAGGCGAGGGATGAGCTTGAAAAATATTTCCGAGGGGATTGGCCCCTTTGTTTTAGTTCTCGGTTTCATTGGCCTATTAATGCTTTTGCAACCAGACTTCGGCACACTTTTTATAATAGGATTTACTTCTTTGATTATTTATTATGTTGGTGGAGGAAGCAAAAGACATATCGCCTATATTTTTCTTTTTAGTCTCCTTGGGTTTATTCTAATGGTTAATATGCGACCCTATCAAATGGATAGAATAAAATGTATGATGGACCCAGGATACAGTCCTGATGATGTTTGTTTCCAAATAAATCAGTCTTTAATAGCGGTTGGCTCTGGTGGTTTTTGGGGACGTGGCTTTGGGGAGTCTAGACAAAAATTTTCATATTTACCTGAGGTGAGCAGTGATTCAATTTTTGCAATTATCGGAGAAGAAACAGGGATGCTATTTGGAGTGATTCTCCTAGGTCTATATTTTGTAATATTTTATCGTGGAGTAATGATAGCCAAAAAAGCACCCGATGGATATGGACGTATTCTAGCTACGGGTATTGTAACTTGGATTTCAGTTCAGGCTATTATTAACATAGGAGGAATAATAAATCTTATGCCCATGACAGGAGTTCCCCTGCCTTTTATAAGTTACGGGGGTTCGGCTATGCTAGCTTCTCTAATCGCAGTTGGGATACTTGTAAACATTTCAAAACAAACTAAATTAAGATAATAATCAGGTAATAGGGTACTCTATAGGGTACTCTATAGAGTACCCTATTTTTAATTGTATGGATAAAAAAATAAAAATATTATTTTCAGGAGGAGGAACAGGTGGTTCAGTTACCCCTCTCTTGGCAATCTATGATTCTCTTGATAGAGAAAAATATGATTTTTGGTGGATTGGGACAAAAAACGGTCCAGAAGAAAAAATGGTTGAAAAAAAAGGAATTAAATATAGATATATTCATAGTGGAAAATTGAGAAGATATTTTTCTTGGAAAAATTTTACTGATCCAATGTTTATCTTCTTTGGATTTTTAGAATCATTCTACTTTCTTTTGTTTAGAAGGCAAGATTTAATTATAACAGCAGGTTCATTTGTTTCTGTGCCTCTTGTTTGGGCAGCCCGTATTTTGCGTATTCCGGTTATTGTTCATCAACAAGATATTCGCCCAGGCCTAGCCAATAGACTGATGTCAAAATCGGCAAAAGTGGTTACTACAGTTTTTGAGAAATCTTTGCGTGACTATGGTAAAAAGGCAGTCTGGACAGGGAATCCAGTTAGGGAAACCTTAAAAACAGAAAAAAATCATAAATATTTTGATTTTAATGGTCTTATTCCAACTGTTCTCGTAATTGGAGGAGGAACTGGGGCTACTAATCTAAATAAAATAGTCTATGGAACTCTAAATAATTTATGCTCAAAAATACAAATAATTCATATTGCAGGCAAGGGAAAAATTAAAAAACAAATTGACAATGATAACTATAGACAGTTTGAGTTTTTAGAAGAGAGAGACTTGGCCAAAGCTTATGCAATTTCGGATATTGTAATTTCTAGATGCGGGATTGGTGTCTTAACTGAACTTTCATTTTTATCTAAGCCAAGTATTTTAATCCCAATGCCAAATTCACATCAGGAAGAAAATGCAAAAGTTTTTAGAGAGAAGAACGCTGCCGTAGTTCTTGATGAGAAAAAATTAGATAAATACTCACTAATTATTTCTGTAGAAGAACTATTAAATGACGAAGGTAAACGAAAAATTTTGAGTAGTAATATTAATGAAGTAATGAAGAAAAATACTAATCAAAAAATGATTGAAATCATAGAAAAATTGACCCTCCTACGCTAAAGCTTCGGAGGGCGGGCCCTTTTACTTCACTGGGTGGAGGATTTGATAGGCCCATTACTGTTTTAAAGTATTGGATAATTAAAAAATATAATAATGATTGATATAGATAAAACAAAAAATATTTACATGATTGGAATAAAAGGCGTTGGCATGACCATGCTAGCACAATTTTTGCATTCCCTTGATAAAAAAATTACTGGCTCAGATACCACGGAGGTCTTTATGACTGACAAGATTCTGGCTGATTGTGGGATAGGGGTCTCTGAAGAATTTGCTAGTGAAAATATTCCAAAAAATACCGATTTAATTATCTATTCTACGGCCTATAACGAAAAAGACAATATTGAAGTAAAAACCGCCCTAACTGGTAAAATAAAAACTCTTACATATGCGGAAGCCCTAGGGGCTATTTTTAACCAAAGCTATGGGATAGCAGTGGCTGGGAGTCATGGGAAAACAACAACGAGCGCCTGGCTAGGATTTGTTCTCGATAAGGCTGGGAAATCTCCGAGTGTTATGGTTGGTTCTAATGTGCCCCAGTTTGGGGGAGCAAGTATTAGCGGTAAATCAGATTTACTTGTAATAGAAGCTGATGAGTATCAAAACAAGCTAAAACATTTTAATCCTAAAATTGCCCTTCTTAACAATATTGATTACGACCATCCTGATTATTTTCCAACTCAAGAAGATTATAATCAGGTTTTTATTAATTTTATAAAAAGGATTTCGGCGAAAGGATTTTTGGTTACAAATTTCGATGACCCAATTATTAGGAGAATGGCTTATGTAAATTCAAAATGTAAAGTAATTTCATATGGAATAGACGAATCAGCTGATTATGTGGCTTTTGATATTAAAGAAAATGAAGGAGTTCAGCATTTTAGAGTTAAAATGGGAGTTGAATATAGTGACGATGAAGATGAAATGAGCGATAGTTCACTTGGAGATTTTCAAATAAACTTAATAGGAAAACATAATATTTATAATGCCTTAGCAGTTATAGCAACTTCAATTGAGTTGGGAGTTGATTTATTCACAATTAGAAAATATTTAGGAGAGTTCGAAGGAACTACAAGGCGAATGGATGTGATGGGAACTTATAGAGGAGCAACCATAATAGATGACTATGCCCATCACCCAACAGAGATAAAAACTACACTTGAGGCAGTAAAAAAGAATTATAAGAACAAGAATATAATAACTGTTTTTCATCCTCACACATTTACAAGAACAAAGGGATTTTTTGATGATTTTGTAAATAGCTTTGAAAGTACGGATGAATTAATAATTCTCGATATTTACGGTTCAGCCAGAGAAGAACAAGGAGGAATTCATAGTAAAGATCTCGTAAAAGCCATTCTAAAAGAAAGTCCAGACAAAAAAGTTATCCATATTTCAACGCTAGAAAAATGCACCGAGTATTTGAAAAAGGAAATTGGAAATGGAGATGTGGTTATTTTAATGGGTGCAGGTGATGTATTTAGGATAGGAGAGGAGCTTATAGCCTAAATATTTTTATACAATAGAGAAAAAGAAAAGAGCAAGGATATATTCTCGCTCTTTTTTGATACTAAGATAGTTTAGTAATTTGAAAATCTGGGCATGGGTCAATAACGAATTGTTTTGCTGGTAATTCATTTATTCCCAAAATTATTGCTTTTATAATGCGATGCCAACCATCCATTATATATCCATCAGAACGTAATATAATCGGTTCACCAAGGCATAGGTCAATATCAGTTATCTTATTAAAATGAACAATAAAGTCATGAAAATTATTTAATTGCCACCTGATCTTTTCGCTTAAAATTAAGTCACTGTCTACGGTAAAGATTAAAAGAGGAAGGGCCTCGCATGCCTTTTTTAGGGAATTTCTCTTATAAGCTCCTCCGTGTTCATCTATAAAACAACCCCTGGGATTTTCTGTCATTACTGCCTCCTTGTGTATTTTTTATGATAGAAAAGTATAGTGAGCGTCGATGAAGAGAATTAAATATTTTTTGAACATATTACCACGATGGTGTATAGTAGAATGATACTATAGTAAAAATCATAGCTAGTCAACATTCCTAAGGTTAAATGAGAAAAATATTCAGAAAATATGTATGGTGCCAGGGAAGAACTTGGGTATAGAATGTAACCTTAACAAGGTTTAACGTATTATTATAGGAGTGATAAAAGCACTTTTTTCATCTAGAGTAATAAATATGGGGAAAAATAAAAAAAATAAGAAGAGTTTTTGGAAAGATTTCTGGCGATTCATGAAAGAACATCAAAAAAAGTTAATTTCAATAATGATAGTAACTTTTTTTCTAGAACTCTTTAGGCTGATTGGCCCATATATTCTCAAGCATATTATAGATAGAATCATAGAATTTAGAGCAGAGGATATTTCTGTTATTCTTTTTTTAATCGCTTTAATGTTCATTGTTGATCAAACAAATTCTATTTTATTCTATTTTAATGATAAAAGAGTTCTAAAATTCGAAATAGGCTTACATAAAAGCTTGTTTATTAGAGCTCAAAAAAAGATAGTATTCCTGCCTTTAAGTTATCATGAAAGAGAAAATACTGGAAATAAAATAACAAAAATTACCCACGGGATTGATAGAATTATTGAATTAATTGGAAGTCTATACTGGGACGTTGTCCCATCTATGTCGCAGCTTTTACTTACTTTCTCAGTTTTGTTGTTTGTTGATTACAGACTTGCTCTTTCTATGGCATTTTTTGCACCAATGTTTATATGGGTTTCATACGATATAAATAAAAAGTTAAGGCCTGTTAGGAACAAAAGATATAGGGATAATGAAAAAGCTTCCGGTAAAATGGTTCAGAGTATCTTTAATATAAATACTGTAAAGTCATTTGTGCAGGAAAAAAGAGAAGTAGCAGACTATAGAAAAATTAGGACTGAGATTGCCCAAAATGAAGAAAATGAATGGGTGAGATTCTTTAAAACTATTAGGGTCAGAAATTTGATAATAGACCTAGGAAGATCGATGACTTTACTTATTGGTGTTTACTTAGTTTATAACAAATTAATAAGTGTTGGAACTTTAGTTTTTGTGATTACATTATCAGAAAAATCGTATTTCTCTCTTTATCGAGTTTCAAGAATATACGATAGGATAGAAGAGGGAAGAGAAGCGGTGGACAGGTTTATTGATTTGGAAAATGAGAAATCGGATCTTTTGAATAAGAAAAATGCTATAAAGCCAAAAAGTATTTCAGGAAAAATTGTTTTTAAGGATGTTTATTTTTCTTACAATAATAGCGAATTAAAGGCTTTGAAAAATATAAATTTAAAAATAAATGAAGGATGTGTCACAGCATTAGTTGGGCCATCTGGCGGAGGTAAAACCACTATCGCAAGAATGATTTACAGGCATTATGATCCACAAAAAGGCGTAGTTAGCATAGACGGAGTTGATTTACGTGATTATGATATATATTCTTTTAGAAAGTTTATTTCAATCGTTCCTCAGGAAGTAGAAATTTTTAGTGATTCAGTTGAAAATAATATTTCGTACGCCAAGCCCAGCGCAGGGAGGGAGGAAATGTTAGCGGCTGCAAAAATTGCTAACGCACACGAATTTATAGAGAAATTATCGAAAGGTTATAAAACTGAAGTTGGAGAGAGAGGAATAAAACTATCTGGAGGTCAAAGACAAAGGATAGGGATTGCAAGGGCTATTTTAGCTAATCCTCGAATTCTTATTTTTGATGAAGCCACAAGCAGCCTTGATAGCCAAAGCGAGCGTTTAATTCAAGATGCTATGGATAAAATAAGTAGGGGGAGGACGGTGATTATTATAGCTCATAGACTAAGTACTATTAAAAAAGCTGATAAAATAATCGTACTCGAAAACGGTGGAGTAGTTCAAGAAGGAAGTCATTATGAGTTATCGAAAAATACTGGAGGACTCTATTCTAAATTAATAAAATTACAAGAATTAGGAGAACTTGATTGATGGATTGTTTAAATAAATTCTGTTAAAATGCAAGCATGAACATTGAAGAAAAAATACAAGAAAATATAGACCTGTCAAAGAGAACCAGTTTTCGAATCGGAGGTCCTGCTAAATATTATATAGATATAAAAGAAAAAGAAGATTTAGTTGAGGCCATAAAATGGGCGAATGAAAAAAGTCTTAAGATTTTTTATTGGGGAGGAGGAACTAATGTTTTAGTAAGCGATAAGGGCATTGATGGCCTGGTAATTAAGTTCTCAAACATTGAGATTAAGGTGAAGGGAGATAGAGTTGAATGTGGAGCTGGCGCTTCTTTAATGCGGGCCTCACGGATGGCGGCTTCTGAAAAATTGAAAGGCTTTGAGTGGGGGATAGGCATTCCTGGAACTATAGGTGGTGCAGTAAAAGGAAATGCAGGGGCTTACGGGTCTTATATTGGTGACTACATAGAAACACTTCAGGTTTATGATATTAACAAAGAAAGGTTTTTTACTATGAGTAGAAATGATTGTCATTTTTCATATAAAAAAAGTATCTTTAACTCAAGATCCGACTTATTGGTTTGGGATGCCGTTTTCAAATTCGAGAAAGGTATTATTTTTGAGATAGATAAATTAGGAGAGGAATATATGTTGTATAGAAAGAAGACTCAACCTAACTTGCCCAGCGCTGGTTGCATCTTCAAAAATGTTTCTTATGATAAAGTAAAGATTGATAACCCTGAACTAGCTAAACAAATAGAGATTGATCACAAAAAGTTTGTAGAAAGAGGAATGGTTCCTGTTGCTTGGTTACTTGAGGAGCTTGATTTGAAGGGCAAAGTAATTGGAGGGGCTAAAATCAGCTTAGAACATGCAAATTTTATTGTAAATACAGGCAACGCTTCATCCGAGGATGTTATTATTCTTATTAGCTATATAAAACAACAACTTAGAGATAAATTTCATATCCAGTTAAGTGAAGAAATTCAATACCTTGGTTTTTAGCTAATATTAGTAATATATAGTAAAAAAAGATAAATATTAAATTTATCTTTTTTGTTTGCCTAAAAGGACTTGACTAAAATAATATCTTGTGCTATATTAAAAAAAATCGAGTTAATTATAATAATTTTTATTAAAACGTGCAAGTCTCCCATGCATTGCTGCGTCAATAATTAGTATGGAAAATAAAAGTATTTTGGATCAAATCCTTTTGAACCAAAAAGTAGAGGAGGTAGCAAAATTGAATGCTGTTGAAATAATCAATAATCTTTTCTCAGAGCTAAATGAGAGAGAATCTGACATTATTGTTAGAAGATTTGGATTGCACGGAGAGAAAAAAGAAACATTGGAGAACATAGGTAATGTTCATAATTTGACTAGAGAGAGAATTAGACAGATTGAAACCTATAGTATTAAAAAACTACAACAGCTAGATGTTCTTGAAAAGCATCTACAAAGTTTAAAGAAAATTATTGTTGCCTTAATCGAAGAACACGGTGGTTTGATGGAAAAGGAATATCTTTTAGATGTTTTAGTCAAGTTTTCATTAAATAGCGGTTCAGAAATCAAGAACGAGAATGTACACAAAAAATATCTTAATTTTTTAATTACTAAGCTCTTGCATACTGAATTTGAAGAACTTAATTCTTCAATGCATTTACTTCCTTCGTATAAGTTAAAACATCAGACAATCAACCATTTTGAAGAAATAATCGATGAGTTGACCAAAAAAGTCAAAGAAGAAGCTGATGTTAAAAGAACTGAAGAAGTTTTAAGTAAAATAAAAGAAGAATTAGATTCATATAAAACGCATCAAGAAAAAGTTGACATTGAAGATACTATCGATATATCAAGTGCTCTAAATAATGAATTATTTGAAGAGAATTATGACTTAATTAATAAAAATAAAGTTTTGTATTCAGCTCTTAAGGCAGCAAAAAGAATAAATCAGAATAAGTTTGGTCATTGGGGTCTTCATGACTCGAAAGAGATTAAACCAAAAACTGTAAATGACAAAATATATTTAATTCTAAAATACAAAAGCAAACCAATGCATTTTGTTGAGATTGCTGACGAGATTAACTTTATTGCTTTTGATAAAAAGAAAGCAAATCCAGCCACAGTCCACAATGAGCTAATTTTGGATGACAAATTTATTCTTATTGGCCGAGGTCTGTATGGTTTAAACGAGTGGGGTTATAAAAGAGGAACAGTCGCCGATGTTATTGAGGAAATTTTGAAAGAAAAAGACTCAGGATTAACTAGAGATGAAATAATTGATGAAGTTTTAAAACGTAGAGTAGTTAAAAAAACTACAATTATTCTAGCCCTTATGAATAAAGATAAATTTTCAAGAGATAATGGAGCGTATATTTTAAAATAAAACAATTCAAATAAGAAAAGCAACTTAGAGATTTAAGTTGCTTTTTTTATTTAAAAAAAAGTTTTATCCATTTGCTGGAAAGTAGTGAAATGTGGTAAAATAATAAAAAGAAAAAAAATTATTAATTTTAAAATTTATTTAAAACTAGTATTTATAAACGAGATTTTATATCATGAATATAGAAATTGACATTTCATCTATAGTCGAGCTTTTAAATATGCCACCAACAGAGATGGCAATTTCTCTTTTTTTCCTTTTTGGCTGGATTCCCTTGGCTCTTGTTTTTCTCTGGGGATCTTTTCTTGTTTGGGTTAATTATCGCAATGGACAATGGAGTGCTACGAACAAGTTTATATTTATGGCTATAGATATCCCAAAGAATAATCAGCAATCTCCAAAAGCAGTTGAAAATCTTTTTACATACTTGGCAGGAGCTCATACTACCTTAGATTTGATAGAAAAATACTGGGAGGGAAGATTTCAATTATCTTTTAGTTTTGAAATTGTAAGCATAGAAGGATATACTCAATTTTTAATCCGTACTCCTGAGAAATTTAGAAATTTGGTTGAAACAGCTGTTTATTCTCAATATCCAGACGCTGAAATAACGGAAGTTAGTGATTATACTGATTCCGTTCCATCAGTTTTCCCAGATTCGGAGTGGGATGTTTGGGGCGGTGAGTTTATGTATGTTAATCCTGATTGTTATCCCATCAAAACATATGAACAATTCGAACATAAGTTTGGGGAACCAGAATTTCATTTTAAGGACCCCCTTGCTTCCTTGATGGATCTTAATGCTTCACTTGGTGATGGAGAGCAACTTTGGTATCAAATTGTTGTAAAACCAATTGGTTTTGATTGGCCAGAAAAAGGTGAGAATGAAGTAAGAAGAATATTGAATGAAAAAAATTCTTCAAAAGAAAATATTGTAGATAAATTAATGAACGTATTACTGGGAGGGCTTAGAGCGCTAGTAGATATTTTTTCTCCCGAGTATGAAGAATCAACTGAGGAGAAAAAAGATGAAGCACTTAAAATGCTTGAACTAAGACCAGCCGACAAAGAAAAAGTAGAAGCTATTACCTTGAAAATGAACAAACTTGGTTTTGATGCTAAAATAAGAGTTGTGTATGCTGCGAAAAAAAATGTAATGAATAAGCCAAAGGTTGTAAATGGTTTTGTCGGATATGTTAAACAATTCACTGATTTAAATCTAAACAATTTAAAACCAGATATGAAAAAAACCGTGACCACGGCAACATATTTTTTTAAAAAGAAAACCATATTAAGAAAAAAAAATACAATAGTTAGTGCCTATAAATCAAGAAGTACAACTGTCGGAAGATCATTAAGAACCATGACCATTGATGAATTAGCGACACTTTGGCATTTCCCTGTTGATTCTGTTGTAAAAGCACCCTTAATACAAAAGGCGGCTGGTCGAAAAGTTGAACCTCCTATGACCCTCCCAACATCTGGTGAAAGTAGAGATACTGAGGAGACATTTAAATCTGACTTTAGAGATATGGTGGCTGAAGATTCAACTTCAGATGAGAAAAAAGCAAGTAATCATTCTCAAGATAAGCTACATAATGATAGCGAGAATAGCGGAGGGGATATGGAAAGTATTTTCATTGAAGATCAACCAAAAGCAAACTTTAAAAAAGATATTTTATCAAAAAAAGAAGAAGATAATACTTCGGCGAGCTCAGCACGAAGAAAGGATGACGATGAGGAAATTCCTGAAAATCTTCCCTTTGCATAACAACTATGGAAAATAAAGACATGACAGTATTTGCCGAAACTAATTTTCGCAACAAATACAGAAAATTTGGAATAAAAACAGATGACAAAAGACGTCATATGTATTTGATTGGAAAAACTGGTATGGGAAAATCAACAGTGCTGGAAAACATGATAATTGACGATATTTGGGCAGGGAAAGGAGTTGCCATAGTTGATCCTCATGGTGATTTGGCAGAAAAAATTATCGAATATATTCCAGCCAACAGGGTAAACGACGTTGTTTATTTCAACCCAGCAGATATGGAAAATCCAATAGCATTTAATGTTGTAGAACAGGTTGAGCCTCATTTGAGACATCTTGTTGCTTCAGGATTGATTGGAGTTTTCCAAAAACTTTGGGCGGACTCTTGGGGGCCTAGACTAGAATACATTCTAAGAAACACAATTCTCGCTATTCTTGATTACCCAGGTTCTACTTTGCTCGCTGTTATTAGGATGCTTTCTGATAAGGGTTTTCGTGCAAAAGTTGTTGAGAATATATCCGACCCCGTTGTTAGGGCTTTTTGGGTAAATGAATTTGCGGGCTATGCCGATAAATTTGCTTCAGAGGCTGTGTCTCCTATTCAAAATAAGGTTGGTCAATTCCTTTCAAGTTCCTTAATTAGAAATATAGTCGGACAAGTAAAATCAAATATCGACATGCGAGCAATAATGGATGAAGGAAAAATATTAATCCTAAATCTGAGTAAAGGAAGAATTGGAGAAGATAATTCTCAGCTTTTGGGAGCTATGATGATTACAAAGATACAATTGGCTGCCATGAGTAGAGTTGATATTTCAGAAACAGAAAGAAAGGATTTTGTTCTTTACGTTGATGAGTTTCAGAATTTTACTTCCGATAGTTTTGCTAATATTTTATCAGAAGCCAGAAAATATCGACTAAACTTAATTTTGGCCCATCAATATATCGAGCAATTATCAGAAACTATTAAACCAGCTGTTTTTGGAAATGTTGGCACTATGATTGTTTTCCGAGTTGGGGCAACCGACGCCGAAGAACTTGTTAAAGAGTTCTCGCCAGTATTTACCGAGGAGGATATCGTGAGTCTCCCAAAATATGAATTTTACTTGAAACTAATGATAGATGGCATTGCTTCTGATCCTTTTTCGGCTCGTGGCTTGCCTCCGAAAACCGAGGCTGAGAAAACAGGGAATTTAGAAAAAGTTATTGGTGTGAGTAGAGAGAGATATGCAGAAAAGAAAGATATAGTAGAAGAGAGAATTAATCTTTGGCATTCTGACGTAGAAGAAGTTATCTTACAGAATAGGGCGGCAAAAGCAAAAAAATCAAATTATAAGCAAGGCCCTAAACCACAGACCTTTAATGCCAACAACAACGACAAATCTTTTGATTCAGTCATTGTTCAAGGTGGAAATAATAAAATTTCGCAAACAAGCGGTGGCGGACAAGTTCAAACTCAAACAAGAAATGACTCCGATGTTTATAAAAACGAAGCAGTTTGTGCTCGTTGCAATGAGACAACCAGGATTTCTTTTGTTCCAGACGGGATTAGACCAGTCTATTGTAAAGCATGTTTAAATATTGCTAAGCAAGAAAAAAGTCAGGAGTTGGAGCAAAGAAGAAGAGCCAAGGAATTGGAATTAGAAAAACTAGGAAAACAACAGCAGACCTTTGTTAAAAAAGATAATAGCACTCCTCAGGCACCCTCAGTTAAAGAGCTTTCTCTTAGCGATGCCATAGGAATGGGAGCAGTTGATTTTAAAGGAAGAAAACAAGAGAGCCGGCCCCCAGATTCAACTCCGAGGAATAATCATTCCGAGAAAAACTCTTCATCAAAACCAGAGCAGAAGGAAGAAGACCTAGAAGAAGATAAATTAGTAGTATTTAAATAAACCCAACATTAGACAAAACAGGGGTTTTAATATATTCTTTATATGATTGAGCTTTAGGAGTAAGCTTTGTTTGTTATAGAAATATGAATTACTTAAAAATTGGGAAAGCTACTGACCTTAGTGGTGGCGAACGAAAATTGTACAGGAGGCTTGAAATGCTACCTGCCTTTTTGTCGTGGGTAACTCTTATTGGACTTGTTGTTCTTTCATATTTTTTCCCAGTGAAGGTTGCTTTTTTTGTTATCGCTTTTGATGTCTACTGGCTTCTCTTGGTTGTTTTCTTGGGGATTCATCTTATTGTTGCATATAGAAAGATGCAGAAAAATATTAAAATAAATTGGGAGGAAAAATGTATATTCCTGGAATCTGATGTTGGTAAATATGAAGAACAAAAAGAGAAGTACAGTGAAGAAAAAAACATTCCTCTCAAATATAAATATAAGTGGACAGATTTGTATAATATAGTTGTTCTTCCAACATACAATGAAGGAATGGAAATAATAAGACCAAGCATTGATGCGATTGCAAAAGATACTTTTCCAAAAGAAAAGATGGTTATTATTTATGCTGTTGAAGCGCGTGGCGGAGAACAAGCCCTAAAGAGAGCTAATCAAGCGAAACAGAAATACGGAAATATGTTTATGGATTTTATTATATCAGTGCATCCTGACGGTATAGAAGGGGAGCTCAAAGGTAAGGGTGCTAATCAAGCCTGGGCAGCTCAGGTTATGCGAGAAGAGTTAATCGACAAGGAACAACTTAATTACAAAAAAATACTAATTAGCGTTTTTGATATTGATACTATTATAGAGCCTGGATATTTTCATAATTTAGTTCATACTTTTTTGACAGTCGAGAATGCCTATAGGGCAAGTTATCAGCCAGTTCCTGTGTATCATAATAATATTTGGCAGGCACCCTTTTTCGCTCGGATGGCAGCTTCCTCAAATACTTTTTGGCAAATGATGCAACAGATTAGACAAGAAAAACTAGCTACCTATTCATCGCATTCCATGACATGGCAAGCCTTAGTTGATATCGGATTTTGGTCAACGAAAATGGTTTCAGAAGATTCGCGTATTTTTTGGCATTGTTTTTGTCACTACAAAGGAGATTACCGAGTAGAGCCGATGAATTATCCTGTTTCAATGGATGTTTGCGTGGGGGAATCAAAACTAGATACAGCTCGAAATTTATATAAACAACAGCGTAGATGGGGATGGGGAGTAGAGAATGTTCCTTACCTTATTTTCAATACAATTAAAGATTGGAAAAATATTCCGAAAGGTAAATTTATAGGAAGAATAATGGTCCAAATTTACGGCTTTCATTCTTGGGGAACGAATGCTTTAATTATTGCAGTCGTTGGTTGGATGCCTCTAATTCTTGGTGGAGATAGATTTAACTCAACTGTTCTTTCTGGAAACTTGCCAGTCGTCACAAGAGCCTTAATGACCATGGCTATGGGCGGTCTTGTATTGTCGGCCATTCTTTCAACCATGATATTACCGAAAAAACCGAAGGGTGTAAAAAAAAGGAAATATCTCTCAATGGTTGGGCAGTGGATACTTTTGCCTTTTAGTATAATTATTTTTGGAGCTATTCCAGGACTTGAAGCACAAACGAGATTAATGTTTGGTAAGTATATGGGTTTCTGGGTAACACCTAAATCAAGATAATATATGACTATAATACTTTTATCAATTTTATTTATAAGCTCCCTTCTCTATTTTAAGAAACCAAAACACAACAGAGATTGGAGACCAGAGCAAAGCAAGTTACCAATTGCGACTATTGATGGTGATGAAATTTTTATAAAAAATATCAGAAATTGTTCTTATAAAAGTGAGAATGATGTTGAACTAGATTATTATGATAAAAAATTTAGTTTAAAAAAAATAAAATCAATTGATCTTATAATACAGCCATTCAAAAAAATGTCTTTTATGTCTCACATATTTTTAAGCTTTGGTTTTGAAGGAGGAGAATATATTTCTGTTTCTGTGGAAGCCCGCAGAAAAAATAAAAAAAGTTTTTCTATTTTTGGTGGTTTTTTCAGGATGTTTGAAATAATTTATATTATTGCAGACGAAAAAGACATTATGAGACTTCGGCCACTTCATCATAAAGATAATGTTTATATTTACCCTCTGAAAATAAAAAAATCAAAAATCAAAAACATATTTCTAGATATTCTTAAAAGAGTAAACAGGATAGAAGGGAAGTCAGAATTCTATAATACTTTGACTAATTCATGTGTAACAAACATTCTTGATCACATGAAAGAGAATGGGGTTGTCGGTATTCCAAGTAGTTGGAGATTTTACATCCCGTCAAAAATTGATAAGTTGCTTTATAAAACGAAGCTATTGAAAACAAAACTTCCATTCAATAGTTTTAAAGAAAATCATCGAATAAATGATAGGGCAGAGAAATATAAAGATGATGCAGACTATTCAGCTAAAATAAGGAGCTAAAATTAGCTACAACAAATGAAAAGCACCTAATGTTAGGTGTTTTTTTGTTGAATAAAAACAATTATATTGACAAAAACATTAAAATGTTCTATGCTAAAAAGTTAATGAAAATGAAATACCGCTATTTAAAAATTTTAAAAAATAGAACAGCATGGGGTTGTTCTAAAATTCCCAAAAAAAAGGAGCAAATCATGAGTAAATTGAAGATGACTATTGTAAGTGGTTTAGGGGAATTAGAGGTTAATACAGATTTGATTCTTGCTCTCAGGGAGCTTGAAATCAAAACTTGCCTGTATTTGTGTGGCAACCCAAATGTGTCCGTTAAAGATCTTTTCTGGAAAGTGTTTTCCGATAATTATTTTGTTGACAAACGCTACAGTCAAAAAACAAGGACAGTCGTTTCATCATATTGGAATTCAAATGTGATGATATCCCTTTCTATAATTTCTCGGTATCAGGGAAACTTTGACTCCATTTTAGACAGAGTATTGGATAAACGTGGTTTGAAAGGGAAAGTGGATATCCCTAAGAATGAAATTGAAAGAATATCGGCTACGGCCGCCGCAGTGGTCATTCCAGCTTTTGAAAAATATGCTGGGCCTATCGCGAATGAAAGTCCTATCCATAAAAAGGTTAGGTATAAATTTCAAAACATGCTTTTAAAAAGGATCGAAAGAAATAAAAATGTGATAGCAACTACCGCACAACCGAAGCAAATGGGGAAAGTTATCAAAATTGGTCCGTCTCAAAATGCTTCAAAAGATAAAAAATTCACCAGGAAGGTGAAATCATTTAAAGCATTGAAGAGATACGGATTTAATTAGAAACACTCGCGCGGTATGTTGAGTACGTTGGCTTGGTAAAAGAACCATAACCAAGTATCTTAGCCTCAAAGCCGCATAAAAATCTGAACGGACGAAAGTCCGAAAATGACCCGCAACGACGGGTCGCTGGAAGACTATCTTTATACCTCAAGAGGAAAAGGATTCTCTGAAAGCAAAAGCCTGACGGCAAACCCTAACGTTAGTTAGTAGCTATTCAAAAGGAAAGAAACTTTTGAAAAGTGAAAACTACGTTAGGGTTTTTTATTTACAAAATTTCGAAATTAACTTTTAACTCTCATCTTTTAACTTTCTACTAAAATATGTTATAATAAAAACAATATAAATACTAAAACCAAGGAGAAAATGCTAAATTTCCATAGTGAAGATTTTAAGTTTGCAATCGATAAATTTAAGACCACCTTTGATGGTCTAACTCAAGTTGAAGCTCAAAAAAGGCTGGATTCAAACGGAAGAAACGAGCTTCCCTCTAAAAAACCAATAAATAAGACTGCTATTTTTTTCAGTCAGTTTAATAATGCTCTTATATATATTTTGTTAATAGCTGGGCTTTTGTCTTTTGTTCTTAAAGATTATATCGATGCTGCTATTATATTTGCGGCTATTTTTATAAATACAATGATTGGTTATGTCCAGGAATTGAAGGCCAGCAATGCCCTATCTAAATTAAAACAGTTAGTTGAACACAAAGCTTTTGTCTTTCGTGATGGACATGAAATAGAAATAGACTCGATTGATATAGCCGTAGGAGACGTTGTTTTTGTTAAGGCTGGGAATAAAGTTCCTGCTGACTGTAGATTGTTAGAAGCTATTAATTTGCAAGTGAACGAATCAAGTTTGACTGGAGAATCTGTTCCTTCAACAAAGACAATTAATTCTGTTTCTGTGGGCGCGGCTGTAGCCGATAGAGATTGCATGATTTACGCCGCTACAGTGATTGCTCGTGGTTCAGGAAGGGCTGTTGTGGTTGCTACTGGTGTTGATACTGAGATAGGAAAAATAGCTAAAATGGTTTCAGAAGAGAAAGAAGAGCAAACTCCACTGCAGAAAAGATTAACCGTGTTTAGTAAACAAATTGGTATTTATGTTGTTTTGCTGACACTCGGCATTGTAGTTATTGGGGTTCTTCAAGGCAGAACTTTATTTGAAATGTTTTTGACAGGAGTTGCTTTAATTGTTGCAGCTATTCCAGAAGGACTAACGGTGGCGTTGACGGTAGTTTTAACTATTGGTATGCAGCAAATTCTCAAACACAAAGCTTTAGTTAGAAAGTTAGTAGCAGCAGAAACTTTAGGTTCAACCACTGTTATTTGTACTGATAAAACTGGAACTCTAACTGAGGGAGTGATGCATGTTGCCCATATTGTTATCGGTGAAAAAGAGTTTGAAGTTGATGCCCTTGGATCTAGGCAAAATCAAAAAGAAGCAAAAATTGTTAGTCTAGCCTTGCAAACTGCTATGATGTGTAACGATGCTCTTATCGAGAATCCTCAAGATGAATTATCGATTTGGAGGATAATTGGAGGATCAACTGATGTGGCACTTTACTCGGCGGCGCTTCAGTCAGGTCTCAATAAAGACAAACTTTTAAAGATAGAACCATTAATTGACGAGTTGCCCTTTGAGAGTGATTTGAAATATATGATTAGTCTTCATAAAAGAAAAGAAGGCTATGTAATGTATGAAAAAGGTGCACCAGAAAAAATTATTGATAAATCCGATTACTTTTTTCATCAAGGTAAAAAAACAAAGTTAACATCAAAAGACAAGCTAAGTTTAAATAAAAATTATAAAAAACTTGCATCTAAGGGACTTCGGATAGTTGCAGTGGCGTATAAAGAATTTGATAGTCTTGAATGGGAGGTAGGCGATAAGTGGGAGACTATAGACAATAAATTAATTTTTATAGGCTTCATTGCTCTCAAGGATCCACTTCGAGCTGAAGCAAAAGAGACTATCGAAATTTGTCGTAGTGCAGGTATCCGACCTATTATTATTACGGGGGACTACCACCTAACAGCAAAAGCAATTGCCTCTGAGCTTGGAATGAAAGTTAGCGATTCGCAGATATTAACTGGGCCGGACCTCGATAAAATAAACGATGATGAATTAAAAGCAGTTGTAAAAAATATTAGTATTTATGCTAGAGTTAATCCTCATCACAAACTAAGGATAGTAAAAGCATTGAAACAAAGAGGGGAGGTTGTTGCAATGACAGGCGATGGTATAAATGATGCTCCTGCCCTAAAGGCAGCTGATATTGGTATCGCCCTTGGTACTGGTACTGATATTGCCAAAGAGACCTCGGACATGGTTCTCCTTGATAGCAATTTTAAAACGATAGTGGATGCGGTGAGATACGGCAGAGTTATCTTTGATAATATTAGAAAAGTTATTACTTTCCTAATATCTGATTCTTTTTCCCAAATTATTCTGATAGCAGGCTCGATTGTTTTAGGTTTCCCTCTAGCTCTCTTGCCAGCTCAAATTCTTTGGATGAATATAGTACAGGACGGTATCCCTGGGTTTACTCTGGCCAAAGAGCAGGATAGCAGTGGGGTTATGGACAGAAAACCCATTAAGAAAGATGAACCAATTTTAAATAAGGAGATGAAATTGATAATATTTACTGTTGGTCTTTCTCGCGATTTTTTAATTTTTATAATTTTTATTTTTATGGTGAAAACTTCTGTCGACATCAGCTATACTAGAACATTTATTTTCGCTGCCCTGTCTACTAATTCTTTGATGAATCTATTCAGCATCAGATCATTAATAAACCCAATTTGGAATTCAAATCCATTTTCAAATAAATATCTAAATATTGGCGCTATGATTAGTTTTCTTCTCTTGCTAGTAGCGGTATATTTTCCCCCACTCCAATCAATCCTTTCGACAGTCCCTCTCGGCTTCTATACATGGGGAGTAATAATATTACTTGGCATATCCACAATGTTACTGATAGAATTAGTAAAACATATGTATTCTAATGTTTACATCAAGAGTACGAAAAAAGAAAAAAATGTTTAACAGGAAAAAGAAAAATTTATTTTCAAGACTATTTTTCAATCAATATTGGATTGCAGTTTTTGTTTTAGTTTTGCTTTTTTTGATTAGTATTCCTCTTGCAAGAAACATAAGTAAAAAATATGATATTGATTCAGAGGTTCGAGCATTGGAGGATGAAATAGCAGGCTTGCAAAAAAAGAATATTGAACTAGAAAAATTTATTGATGACTATGGGTCTTCTGATTTCGTTGAAGAAATAGCAAGACTAAATTTAGGTCTCAAAAAAGAAGGGGAAGAAGTTCTTGTAGTTAAGAGGGGGAATATAGATAACACCAATGAGAACAGCTTAGGAATAAATAAGGAAATCGAATTTGTTGGAGATGTAAAAGAAAACAATCCAAGTAAATGGTTAAGATATTTTTTTAAAAAATAAACTATGTCAGAGAATAAAAGTATTGATGGAATAAAAAAACTTTCAAAAGATGAAGTTAAAAAAGCAAGAAAAATCTTGCTTGATTATATTGGGGAAGATTCTAAGAAAAAAGACGAGGTGAATGCCGGAGGAAGAGAGGGTGGCCTGGGCCAAGAAAAAGTCCCTAAACCCAAAAACATGGACGGGATACTCAGTGGAATTAATTTTAAGAAAAGAGAGAGTCGAGAAAAGAAAGAACACAAAAAAACTGAAAACACAAAAAAAGAAAGAGAGGCCTTGAAAAAAGAACTAGGATTTACAGATAAGGTAAAAGAAGTTAAGGATGAAGCAGACAAAAATATAGGTGGAGCGTTTTTGCGAATGGCAGAAAAAAGTGAAAAGAAAAAAAAGAAAGAAATTAATAGGAAAAGTATAAATGAGAGAAGAAATGCTTTGGAACTAAAAGAAGATCGAAAAGCAAAAGTCAAAAAAGAGCTAGAAGATAAGAGAAAAAAAATAATTGAGGAAAAACAAGTAAAAGAAGAAGATACTCAAAAAACACTCAAGATAAAAGAAGAGTTAGAAAAAGAAAAAAAACATCTTGAAAAAATTAAAAAGGAAAAAACTGAAAAGAAAAAAAGAAAAAAAATCGAAGACAGTTTGGCTGAAATAAAAAAGAGAGAAAAAGAAAAGAAAGAGAAAAAGAAAAGAATTAAAAAGAAAATAAAATTATTTAAACACAAGGCTCATAAAAGAATTCTCGACACATGGCTTGAGATAAAAGAAAGAAGAAAAAAAATAGTTATATCTATTCTCCTGTTGATAATTTCTTCTTTGCTTATTTATTTATTTTTTGTAGTTATTCTAGTTAGATTTAATCCGGATAATAAAGTAAGTAGATTTATAGCTGACTTTATGCCAGTCCCTGCACTCATTTCCTCTTCAGGTGCTCTCGAATATTATGATTATATTGATAAAAAAAGTATTATTATTTCAGAGCTTAATGTGAATGACCCAGCCAGTATTAACAAGGTATTTGCACTGGATTTTGTATTAAATAGTTTGGTTAAAAAATACAATATTAATTACAGAGACGAGAACTTCAAAGCTCAAGTTGAGCAAAGCTTGTTAACCGATCTGGATGTAAACAATGTTGCGATTAAAAGAATAGGCAAAATTAAGAGTCTAATAGAAGAAGGTGGTAATTTTGTACAAGTTTCTGAGAAGTATGGTGATCAGGTTGATAAAGTTGATTTTAAAAATGAGGAAGAGGCTTTAGAGTCTTTTGGAAGCTCGCTAGCTGGTCTTAGAATTGACGAGGTTAGTGATATTGTTGTTCACTCAGATGGATACTATATTTTCAAAAGATATAAAAAGAATAATACATTTTCTCTAAGCTATGTCTATATATCGTCAGTTACTCTTGATGAGTATTTGAATGAAAAAGCGACAAAATTAAAGATTTGGAGCTTGGTTGATTAGTTTTATAGATAAGAAATGAATATGAATTCAAGAATTCAGAGAATTACTGCGAAGGGGATTATTTATAGAGATAATAAAATTTTGTTATTGAAAGATTCAAAAAATGTTTGGGAGTTACCTGGAGGAAAAATTGAATTTGGAGAAAGTCCCGAAATTTCTTTAGTAAGAGAATTTAGAGAAGAAATAGGTTGGAATGATCTAGGCATAGGCAAACTTGTTGATGTGTGGGATTTTACTTCAACTTTTGAAACAATTGATTATCAGTTTTTAGTGGTTGTTTTTGCTTGCAATTCTACTGAAGAGAAGATTGTATTAGACAAAGAATCAATTGAATATGATTGGGTTGCTGTTTCCGAAATTGAAAAATTAAAAATGAAAGATGGCTACAAGAATTCAATAAATAAATTTTTAAAAGAAATATAAGTATATTATTTAACATAAAAAGAGCTCGTATAGCTCTTTTTATGTTTTAATTTTTAAAAGTACGTACTTAAGTGAAGTACGTACTTTTGTTTATCTGGATTTTAGAAAAGGGTGAGTTTTTAAAAATATTTTATATGTTTCTTTTTTTTATTTTCCAGCTTTTTTAATTGCTCTGGACATTTTTCACAGTTTCCAAAATACCATTTTTTTAATTCATCACGAGCATCGCACCAATCATTTGTAGCCTTGAGGCCTTTATGGGCGTTTATTAATTATGATATCTGCATAACTAAGAATGAAATAAGTCCGAAAGAGAGAAACGAAATAAAAATAATAAACAAAATTTTTATAAGAATCATAGTTGATTCCTTTTGAAGTATTGAAAAAGAACAGCTTATTTGAGCCGACCAATGGATTTGAACCCTTAACCTACGGTTTACGATACCGTTGCCCCGCCTGCCATCGTCTGAGCCCACGACCAGATTCGAACTGGTTACCTATGCTTTACGAGGGCATTGCTCTACCTATTGAGCTACGTGGGCCGAGGCGATGGCGGGCAGGTCTACCATTGACCTGCCTACCTCGAAGTTAATTTCTAGTTTTCATAAAAAAATGAATATTTCTTTCTACTTCCATTTTCTAGTTATTTCGTTCACGGCATTTCGGGCAGGGCCAGGTCGGTATTACTTCATCAAAGATTTTAAGATGATAATATTTTGGATATTTTTTTGCATAAACATGTAATTTTAGCATGTTTTGTTTACACTTAATTTATGTTATAATAAATATCATAATAATTCAACAATAAGAAATTAAAATAAATGAATAAATCCCAGATTTCTGTTTTAGGACTTTTAATAGTCCTACTATTTTCGGGGCAATTAGTATTTGCTCAAGATGAAAACATAACCTTAAAAGAAGCACCACTAAATAAAGAATACAGCATTAGGCTAGATAAGGAAACTATAGCAAAGGGCTATACGGTAACCGCATTTGATAAGTTAAAATTATCTCTGGTTCCAGGAATTCTAAATGAGGCAACACCAGTTGAAGTGATAGAGCTAAACGAAGAGATGCCAATGCCATGGCAATTTGAAAAAATAAGCAATATATATCAGTTTGAGTTTACAAACAAACTCGCCTACGACAATCACAAACCTTTTTATATTGAATTTCATTATGAAGAGTTAGATGGAGGATATAAGCAAGTTTATTTTTTTGACAAGAATTTTGGTTCATGGAGGCCACTTCCAACAAAAGATTATCCAGAAGAAAAATTCGTTCGTTCTTTGATTCATTTGCCCTATGCTCGCATCGCAGTTTTTTCAGACAACAAAAGAATGACCAGTGGAGAAGCTAGTTGGTATGCATATAAGGGAGGGAATTTTGCAGCGTCACCTGATTTTCCAAAAGGTTCAATTCTTAGAGTGACTAATACTTATAATAATAAATATGTAGATGTTGTAGTGAATGACTATGGTCCCGATAGAAGCATTTTCCCGGACAGGGCGATAGATTTAGATAAATTAGCTTTTGCAAAAATTTCACCACTTGGAGCAGGGATTATTGATGTTAAAATTGAACCATTAAAAATACTCTCAGATGCTGACGGGAGAGTAGTTGGAGTGAGCGCTCAAGGAGCCCGAGAAGAGCCTGATATTAGCTCTAGAGCAGCTATAATTTACAATGAAGAAACAGAAGAAATTCTATTCAAAAAAAAGGCAACGACTACAATGCCTTTGGCAAGCCTAACAAAACTAGTTGCTATGAAGATTTTTCTGGACACTAAGCCAAGTTTAAATCAGGTGGTTGAGTATAAATATCAAGATGAAGCGTATAATTATGAATGGGTAAAATCATGGGAGTCGGCAAGACTGAAGGTTGAAGAAGGTGAAACAATGACAATCGAAGATCTTGTTTATTCATCCTTGGTGGGATCAGCGAATAATACAATAGAGAGTTTAGTTAGAGTTAGTGGTTTGCCACGTGACACTTTTATAAAAAAAATGAATGATACAGTTAAGTCTTGGGGGGCAAGTTCAACTGTATTTCTTGAGCCAACTGGTCTTTCTCCTGAGAATATGACAACTGCTTATGACTATGCTTTAATAACCAAGCAAGTATTTAAAAATCCTATAATACAAAAAGCAAGCACAATGCCTAAATACGAATTTTATACAGAAAACACAGAGGACTATCATAGATTGGTTAATACAAATAATCTAGTAAGACATTCCCATCTTAATTACGATATTACGGGATCAAAAACAGGATATCTTCACGAAGCGCTCCATTGTTTGATGGTTCGTCTAAAAGATGCTAACGGTGATCAGCTAGTAGTTGTTACTCTTGGATCAGAGACGAAAGATATTAGTTTAAATGAGACACAAGAGTTAATGGATTTTGCATTAAAAATCAATAATTAGAATGATAAAATTAGAAAACGTTACAAAACTTTATAATAAATATAAAGCCCTCGACAGGGTTAGTCTTCATATAAAACCAGGGGAGTTTGTTTCTTTGGTGGGTCAGTCTGGAACAGGAAAAACAACTATTGTTAAATCTTTGATTGGAGAGGAAAAAATACAAAATGGGAAAGTTGTCGTAGGTGGATGGGATATTACAGATATTCGCAACAGAGAAGTTCCTTATTTAAGAAGACAGATTGGGGTTATTTTTCAGGATTTCAAATTATTACCCAAAAAGACCTTGTATGAAAATGTTGCTTTTGCGATGCAGGTTTGCGGGGTGGGATCAAAAAGAATAAGAACAATCGTCCCTCATGTTATGAAGATAGTTGGTCTTGATCAAAAAATGCATAGATATCCTTTTGAGGTATCTGGTGGAGAGCAACAAAGAGCTGCCATCGCTAGAGCATTGGTGCATAGACCAAAAATACTTCTTGCCGATGAGCCAACAGGAAATCTAGATTCAATCAATGCTAATGATATTATCGATTTGCTTTTGCGTATCAACAAATTCGGAACAACCGTTGTTCTTGTAACGCACAACAGAGAAATAGTAAATAAATTAAAAAGAAGAGTAATAGTTCTTGATAATGGATTAGTGATTTCCGATGAAGAAATAGGAAAGTATGTTTTATAGTTTTAGACTTCTTGAAAAATAATCTTATGATTTTATCTTTACTTAGAGCAATAAAATTTAGTGTACAGGATTTTTATAGAAATATTTGGCTTTCGCTTGTGACAATTATTATTATTGTTTTAGCCTTGTTTTCTGTTAACATGCTTTTGACAGTTAAGGTAATAGGGGACACGGCGGTCCTGGCCATAAAGGATAAAATAGATGTTTCTTTATTTCTAAACACTGACGCAACTGAGGAGAGTGTTTTTTCACTAAAAACAACAATAAGTACTTTGGCACAAGTGGAGGAGATTACATATATTTCTAAAGATGAGGCCCTTGCTGACTTTAAAGAAAAAAATAAAAGTAATCCAGAACTTCTTGAATCACTAAAACAACTAGGAAAAAATCCATTAACTCCAACACTTGTTATTAAACCAAAAAATATTGATCACCTAGATGAACTTATTGCAAACTTAAATAAAATAGAAGACCCAATTATAGAATCACGTAATTTTACAAACTATAAATTAATGCTAAATAAAATAAACGGAATTACTGATAAAGTAAGTGAAGCGGGGATTCTTATAAGTATGATTTTTGTTTTTATCACCTTGCTTGTAGTTTATAATTCAGTGAGAGTTGCCATATATACACATAAAACAGAGATTGCAGTCATGAAGTTGGTTGGAGCTTCTAATTCATTTGTCTATCTCCCTTATGTCTTCTCAGCCTTGATTTATACAATCGTTGGACTTCTTATTATAATGCTGATTTTCTATCCATTTCTAACCCTCTTGCAACCATACCTTGCAACATTCTTTATTGGATATAATATTAATATTGTAAGTTATTTTACTTCTAATGTTTTTCAGATTTTTGGCTTACAATTTTTAGTAGCCTCAACCATAAACGTTGGAGCTAGCTTGATTGCTGTAAAGAAATACGCCAACGTCTAGGTATGTGCAAGACCACGAACATAATTGACACTTTTTATTTATAACTTCTATCTAGTTTTTTATCTATTTGGTCCATTAATTTGGCTATTTTCTTCCTATTTTTCATCTTTCTAGAGTTGGC
>JAQIDC010000011.1 GCA_027858235.1 Patescibacteria group bacterium
ATTGCAAGTTACGTAAGGGTTTGCGTGTGATTCTCTGTCATGGTAATGACGAGAGAATGAGCGGAAAACCGCTGCTTGCATACCACTGAACCCCTTATGGAATTTGCAAAATGTTACCAACCGTAATTATTTTATTATTAATCCATCCATTATTAAAATCCTTTTTGCAAAGTATTCATTGTTTTCGGATAATCCAATCATTAGTCCTTTTGAAAGCACCTCAGTCGATATGTTGCCAATTATTGATTTTGCGTCTAAATAATTAAAGATTAGAGAATCAGAATCTTTTATTGAGTCTAATGCAGGAAGAAATGAACTTTGATGTTTTGTCAAAAATTTCGGATTAGTTTTTATTTCTAAAATCATTGAATCAATATTGATTCCTCCATTTCTAATGATTGGAGTTATTTCTTCTACAACGTCGTTATCCGAATATTTGATTTTAAATGATAACCCGTCATACCAAACTGAATCAGGAAAAATCAAGTCATATTTTGGGAATATATTACAATCTGCATATTTTGAAATAATTGTTGAATCTATTCTCCAGATGTTATTGTAAGATTTTTTTGTCAAGTCATTTATATATGTCTCAAAAATTGAGGTTTTATTTGGATATTTTAAATCCAAAAAGGTATCAAAATCTGTTACAATCTCGTTTAATGCAGTTGTTTCTTTCTCTCCAAGAATTGTTTCAAATATTATAATTGAGTCAGTTTTATTTGTCTGATTACATGAGAATAAAAAGGAAATTAATATAAAAATGTAGAAGCGTTTCATCCTGGGGTTTTATGGTTGGTAACGGTGATTATAAGTTACGTGGCGGATTGCGGGTGATTTCCTGTCCGCATACGGACAAGGGGAACATGCGGCAATCCGCTGCTGGCGTACCACTTAGGCCGCCATGGAATTTATAAAATGTTAACGGCTGGGTTTTAATTTCATAACGAGTTATGTTATCAATATTAATCATTTTCATTGCTCTTTTTGTAGAATGATTTCTTGCATTTGCCATTTAAAAACTGTGATCTCAGGCAAAATATCTTTATACTCTTTAATGGTTTGATCAACCCTTTCCCATTCACCTTGTTTGTTATTCTCTGAAAAATGCGCCATGATAATGTGTTTTGGCTTCATATGTTTTTCAATAATTTGTATTCCTGGTGATTTGGAATTCCATAAATATCCTCGGTTTACAATAGCCAAATCAATATTCATTTCATTAATCCCAATAGAATCGTATTCTTGTATTCCACTCACTGCCAAACCTTGCTTCACAAAACCATCAGAATCTCCGGAATGAAATATTTTAAATCCATCCATATCAACTAAAAACCCTATGTTTTCTGCTTGACCATCTCTACCATCATGTCTTAATCTCAATATTTTCAGCTTAATATCATTAACAATGGTATCTGTTGATTGATATAATTCTGGTGCAATTCTAACAATATTTGTGGAATCTGTATTGAAGCTATCACATTCCATAATTGCTGCTGACGTTAAATTATTACAAACTACTTTCACAGTTTTATTATTTGATAAATATTCACCTAGCATGGGTGCTGAAAAATGATCCCCATCACTATGAGTTATCAATATAAGATCAAGAGAATTGAATGGAGGCTCAAAGTTATTCATCTTATTTACAATGTTTTCTGGAGTAGTTGAATAGTTATAATAACTTTCATCGAAAAGACCATCAATTAATATAGTTTTTGAAGCAGAGGAAATCAAAACCCCCATATTGGCGATATAGGTGACTTTTATTTCCGATTGTTTATTCCCATCTCCTGAAATTTTAATAATCTCTGGCTCTGAAAGTACACCACCTTTGCTTTCCAAAAAAGCAGCTATTTGAATGTAGCCTAAAGCCTGAGCTATATTAAGAGGTGTGCGATTGGTGCAATCAATGCTATTAATTTCAGCACCATTCTGTATTAATAATTTTGTAATATTAAGTTGGTTTAGTTCTACGGAATAATGCAAAGGAGTTCTGTTAAAACTATCCAACTTATTAATTTGTATATTTTTTGCAATAAGCAAGTCAGTCCATTTTAAATTTTTCCCTATTACGGCATTATGCAACAAACTTCGCCCATTGTTGTCAAAACCAGATAGAGAGGCTCCATTTTCTAAAAGTTTGTCTGCAATATCCTGCAAACTGTTTAACACAGCAGAATGAAGACAAGGATTAATCAATTCTTGTTCCTCGGGAAGTTTTGCATTTGCTTTAAGCAAAAGGTCAATCATTTCTTTTTTGTTATTCTCAATTGCATAAATTAAAGCTGTTTTATTTTCGAAATCGGTAACATTTACATCTATACTGTGGTTCAGAAAGACCTCAACAACAGTCAAGTTATTTTGCATAGCAGCTAAATGCAATGGCGTTCTACCATTCGTAAGACCTGCTTTATACATATCTGCTCCAGATTTTAAAAGAAATTCAACTATCGTGTCTTTTCCCCAATAGGAGGCATAAATTAAGGGGGTGCAGTCCCATTTAATAATAGAATCAACCAGGTTTGGATCTTCATGAATAAACTGCTTTACTTTTTCATATTCACTATCTTTAATAGACTTGAAAATATCCTGAGCATATATATAACAACTAAAAGCAAATAGAATAAGCGTTAGTAGGATTTTTGGAAAGGTTGTCATGTAAAGGTTTTGTTAAAATTATGGTTATTATTCTTGTTCAATCTCTGGTTAAACACAATTATTATTCCAATTATACTGTACTGAGTGCAGTGCGCTGTTTACCTTGCCGTTAACATTTGGGTAAAAACAATTGTGTTTATTCCTTTTATTAGTTGTTTTATATCATATAAATTGCGGTTGTAGGCAAACTGCAATAAAGCGATGGGTTCATTTCTGTGAACATTGGGCTGAAGTGTTATGGTGGGTTTATGGGGCACCGGCGTTTTATGTTTATATTCAGTATACTAAGCTAAAAATTATTGTTGAATAAAACAAATTA
>JAQIDC010000012.1 GCA_027858235.1 Patescibacteria group bacterium
ATAAATAACAATATTGTAGTTCGTCGACGGGGGACTGTGGCGGGGTGGAATGTAACAAAAATGTCAAAATACAAGACTTGACCCCATTATCTTTCAAGACTTGACCCCATTATCTTTTAGTTGTTTTTTTGTATTTACATGTCCCGCCAAGATGATAATGTCATAGTATCAGCAAAATAGAAATGTCATAGTTAATAAAATTCGTGTCATAATTAGTCTAGAGTTAATAATAATTAATTAGACTAATATGTACGAAAAACAACTAATAACTATGACTCAAAAAGAAGCTAGACGCTATGACGTCATTAAGAAACTAATAGGTAAGAAAATAAATGGAACCGATGCCTCAAAGCAATTAGGATTGTCTGTAAGGCAAATAAAAAGAATTAAAGCCAGAGTTCTGAGTTTAAAAATTAAAGGAGTGATCCATGGTAATCGAGGCGGAAAAGGTAATCGTCGAATAGATGAAACAATGGTCGAAAATGCTAAAAAAATATTAAATGAAAAATACCATGATTTTAATCCTCTTTTAGCACAAGAGCACTTGCGCGATGATGATGGAATTGGGGTTAGCAAAGAAACTGTCCGTCGGTGGCTAATAGATGAAAAGCTCTGGAAACCGAGAAAGAAATCAGAGGTCAAAAAACATGTTTGGCGGGAAAGAAAAGATAACTATGGTGAAATGGAACAATTTGACGGTAGCTATCATAGTTGGTTTGAAGGCAGGAACATCGAAGAGGTGGGTGAAGAACAATGTTTGCTTCTATCCGTTGATGATGCCAAAGGAACAATTACGGGTGCTAAATTTGAGAATAACGAGGGTGTAGAGGCAGTATTTGGTTTCTGGAAAGAGTATTTTGAAGAAAGAGGCCTTCCAATATCAATATATCTGGACAAATTCTCAACATACAAAGTAAATCACAAAAATGCTGTTGATAATAAAGATATGATGACACAATTCGAACGTGCTATGAAACAATTAGATGTTAGAGTGATTCACGCTAGTACACCACAGGCCAAAGGTCGAGTTGAAAAGATGAATGGAACGCTACAAAGAAGATTAGTTAAAGAAATGCGCTTGGCAAATATTAACACTATTCCCGAGGCTAATAGGTTTTTGATAGAAATATTTATTCCAAAATTCGACATCCAGTTTGGGATAGTTGCAAAAAAGAAAAATGATTTACACAGAGATTTAAACAAAAAACAGAAGGACGAATTAAAAAGAATATTGTCCATTCAATTGGAACGTAGTGTAAATAATGATTATACAATCAGGTTTAAAAATAATTATTATCAATTAAAGGAAGTCCAGCCAGCCACTGTCTATAAAAGAGATAAGGTGACTATCGAAGAACATCTAAATGGAGAGCTAAAGATCACACTTAGAAACAAATATTTAGACTATTTTAAACTACCGGAAAGACCAAAAAAAGAGATCGAAGTTAAATTGATAGCATTAACCAAAACAAAACCGCCGGGTTGGATTCCGCCGGCTAATCACCCCTGGCGAACGCAATTTTTAAGTAATAAAAAACAGCCTGCAAGAACAGCTGTAAATAATTAATTCCCCTAAGGGGTATGACATTTCTAAATTGCCCGCTACTATGACATTTCTATTTAGCCTTTACATTTTTTGTATTTACATTGACAAAATATAAATTATGTGTTAATGTACAAAGTTAGTGAAATTCTAACATTGTTGTTTAACAAAATCATCTTACTCAAAGGGAGGAAAACAGGATGAAAAATTTATTGAAAATCGCTTTAGTCGTTATGCTGGTATCGTTTGTTTCCGTAAGTTTCTGTTTCGCCGAAGAGGCTAAGGACCAAGTTTATGCGCAAAGGAATTTTGTGCCAGCAGGGCATGCTGACCACCTGGAAGACTCATTTATTTCCACTATTGGCATTAATCATTCTGATGGTACTGGTTTCCAGCTTTGGGTAAACTTTACTGCCGGAGATATGGATCAAAATACTGCCGTTATTAATCAGTACGCAAACCTTCTTAAAGCATTTAAAAAAATCGGCTATTTTCAAGGTAAGGGTGATGCCGAATACATGACTGTAGGGGTCGATTCAAATTATCCCGCCTTTAAAAAGGGTGGTAATGATTACGAGCTCTTACTTATGCCTATTGGACCAAGTGTTGTTTGGTCCAATAGGACTAGCTATGGTCATGATAGATCAGAGGAGATCGCCAGGGGGGCAGATTCGCTTACTAGAATACAGGCAAAACCTGTTGGCCTTTCCGAAGACCAAAAAGAGGAAAATATCAAAAAACTTCCTGAATTCGAAAAAGAGGGGATTGATTACTTTGGTCCGGTTGCCTATATGTCCAGGGGGAAAGGCACATATAGTATTCGTGCCTTCTTGGAGGTTGGTAGCCCTGAACAAAACATCAAAGTGATGGAAAAGTTTAATAGCATATTTGCTGCCTTTAAAAATGATGGATATCTTCCATTGTTTAAAGAAGGAGAAGATGATCATTCAACCTGGATTAGCATTAGTGTTGGTGTTGCTGAAAATCAGCTTTATCAACCAGGTGAGACGATCTCAATTTATCCAATTAGATTTGGTGAGATTGAGGCAGTCGTAGGTGATGATTATGTCGATGAAATTTTTGATGTTTTGAAAAAAAATACAGAGTATTTTAATGACTTGGAAAAACAAAAGTCATAAAGTTAAGCACAATGTGGGTGAACCTAGTTCACCCACTTTTTTTATATGTTTTAGTGTAAAAAGTTCCCACTTCGTTCAGGGTGGTGAGCAAAAAAATAATAGCATCAGTGTACACTGATGCTATTATTTTTATGATTGGTAATGTGGTGAGAACCCTGTATTGATAATCCAATCCACAAAGTTAATACTTTCTATCCCTAAAAA
>JAQIDC010000013.1 GCA_027858235.1 Patescibacteria group bacterium
CTCGCTACCGCTCGTAACAGCAAACTGTCGTATAACAGCTACTTATGCGAAATTTTCAGCCCAAAACATCGCTACGCTCCGTCTTGGTCTGACAACTTCGCATCAAGCGCACCACATTAGACGAAATTACTGTGTGAATAATTTTTTTATCAATTTTTTTATGCCGAGAAAAATCATAGTCATAGGAACTTTACACGCTGGCATAACGCCGAACAATGAACTTAAAGAGGTTATTGAGAGTTTTAAGCCTGATCAATTATTAGTTGAAATAAACAATGATGATATTGTTAAAAACGATTTAAGTTCATATCCTCCCGAAATGATATTTGCGTTTGAGTGGGCTAAAAGTAACAATGTGAAAGTAGCGGGTTTCGATTCAACAATAGATGTTTTTCGGGAGGGCGTCACGCCTGAGAATAATCAAGCAATAATTGAAAAACAAAAAAAATTAATAAAAAAATTATCATGGAAGGATTTTAATAAAATCAAAAATGAAAAATTGCTAGATGTTGATGGTATGGACGAACTAACTGACAAAGACAAAGAGAGTGCGCGTGAAGTTGAAATGCTTAAAAACATTAAAGCGAATATCATAGAAAGTGGTACTGTTGTACTTATAACTGGGACTGCGCACCTTAATTTCTTTGAACGAACTATCAAGGACGCAATTTTCCCTTTTCGAAATTCACACAGCAACAACGTCTAACAACGCGATAAGCGGCTGCAGAATCTTTCTTAATTTTAACTTTCCTCTTACGCTATCGCTTAAAGAGAAATAATAATAAGGAAATTCTTTCGACCCAAATTGAGCTGACGATAACCACTGTTTAGTGATATACTGACTGTAAGCGAATTATCAATATTTAATTTATATATACACGCGCAACTTCGCTTCATCGGTGAACGTTATACAAAATTTGCTGTGACCACTCGCTACCGCTCGCAGGCCCCATCAAATTTTGTATAATGTGGTGCGCTTACCAGCATCTGCCATACGCCAATTTACTGCTACTCGCTCCTCTCGTAACAGCAAACTGTCGTATAACAGCTACTTATGCGAAATTGTCACCCCAAAACATCGCTACGCTCCGTCTTGGTCTGACAACTTCGCATCAAGCGCACCACATTATACGAAATTCACCCCAACCCCTAAATTTATATATTACTTTCTAATCTATTAAAATATGGATGAAAAAATTGAAAAAATCAAAGAAATAGTTAAAGAAGAACTTGCTTTTTGTTCTGCTCATAATTTTGACCATGTCATGAGAGTTTATAATTTGGCATTACATCTTGCTGAAAATGAAGATGTTGATTTAGATGTAATAAAAGCAGCCGCTTTACTTCATGACATTGGTGGTAAAAAAGAAGTTGATGATCCTACTGGAAAAACAGATCATGCTATTGAAAGTGCAAAAATGGCAGAACCTATTTTAAATAATTTAGAATATTCCAAAGATAAAATTAATCATATTCAAGATTGCATTATTTCTCACAGATATAGAACTGAAAATAAACCCCAAACAAAAGAAGCTAAAATCGTTTTCGATGCAGACAAATTAGAAACTGTTGGTGCAATTGGTATTGCAAGAGCATTTGTTTGGGTTGGAAGAAATAATGCACATATATACAAAAATGCAGACATTGAAGAATATGCCAAAGAAAATTTAGGTGGCAAAATTAATGGAAGAATCCAAAATAAAACCAAACATAGCCCACAAATTAATTGGGAAACTAAAGATAAACATATCCTAAATTATTTATATACTGATAAAGCAAAGCAAGTTGCAAAAGATAGAATGATTTTTTCTGAAAATTTTTTTAAAAGATTAGAAAGCGAAATTAATGGTAAGATGTAACGGGGTTGGGATGAACTCAAGGGGACGCTGCGCTTTCCTCTCTTCGGTCGTCACCCTCGTATAACAAGGATTATGAGGAAAATCTCTCGGCTCGAGATTTTCCCAAATTTGCTCCACTACGTTCCGCAAACTTCTCATAATCCCAACGTTGTACGAAATTTTGCCCAATAAATAATTTTTATGAATAATAATGAAAAAATTTTTCAGCCTGAGTATTCCTTGAAAAAGGAAAATATTTTTTCACTCTCCAAACTACCAGAATCACTAGGAGAAAGAAAAAAGTCCCTAGGTTGGCCCGTTGAAATTCAGGGCACTGGCAGAGTCAAGGAAGGCACAAAGGATTTTGAAGTGCATTATCCCGCTGGAGATGTTTTTCTTTCTCTTGGTGTTACTATTCACGAACTAGGTCATCTTAGACAAGAAGAATTTAATCCTGAAATTGATCAAATTGAGAAAGAAAAAGAATGGGGACATTATATGGAGATAAAAGAGCAAGATGCATATCAAAGAGGCCTTGAGAGAGTAAAAAAATATTTTCCTGAAACGCTTGATGAAATAGAGAAAAAGTTCCAGGAATATAAAAATCAAGGAAAGCTAAAAAATTTTTCTTCATTTGAAAATCTATATGACTTTTTACAAGGAACTATAAACATAAACAGAGCGTTAGCAACTATCCCAGAAATGGAAAATAAAGACGAAGAAGACAGATTAGAATATGAAGCCTTGAAGAAAGCGGATATAGAAAAATTTTTTAGCAATGTCAGAGAATCTCGCGTTGATGAAAAAATAGACGAAGAATGGATTGAAGATTTTATTTTGAAAATGGCTGAAAAAATTTCTAATGAACAATAAAAATTATTTATTGGGCAAAACTCAAGCCACGCTGCGCTCTCACCCTCACCTTTTATAAGTTATAATAATAAGGTATAGAAGGTGAGGGTTCGGGTCGTACAACAAGTAATAACTGGAAAATGCCTCAGCTCGGCATTTTCCCAAATTTTCTTTCGCCTTGCTCAAGAAAACTTCAGTTATCACTGACGTTATGTGCAATTTCCCTCTCAAAATGAGAATTTTTAGTTAGAAAAAGAAAAAGCCCTCTCTCAAAAAGTAAATAATAATATAAATACAAAACAATTACTTATTGTATGTTTAAAGATTTTGGATTAGTTGACAGAATTTATAATAAATTAGGTTCTTCAAAAAAAGAT
Source organism: Patescibacteria group bacterium (assembly GCA_027858235.1). Lineage (NCBI taxonomy): Bacteria > Patescibacteria group bacterium. The sequence continues at coordinate 3,068 of JAQIDC010000013.1, forward strand.
CATCTAATTGGAGATACAAATTTTACTAGAACTATTTTTAATGATGATTCTTCAGAAACTTTTGTTTGTTTTTTACCTTGGAGAGTAGGAATATCAGAAGCTCAAAAACTAGGATTAATTCCTAAAACTGCTAGAACTATTCTATATGAGGGACCAATTGGCTTTGCGAATTCAAATCCAGAAATAGCTAGGAAATTGCAAAGTGATATAGTAGAAGATATTAGGGAACAAAATCTAGGTAGATTTAGCGTTTTATCTTATAGTATTGGTACTTATCCTGGATTTTATATCGCTAATAATTTCCCAACTGATAAATTAATTGCCGTAGTTCCCGGTGCTAAATTAGGTGCTTGTATTTGGGATGGAATTGCAACTCAAAAAGTTAAATCATTAGCATCCAAAGACCATGGAATCATGTGCCATTCTGAATATGATAGCGTTTTGTATGGTACGAATCCAATTGAAAACATTTCTAATTTACCTTCAAACATTGAAATTCATTTAGCAACAAATGATAATTATATCAAAACGCATCATGGTGAAGCTTTAATAGAGGGTCTGATTGCACAAGGTAAAAATCCTAAAATTATAAAATATAATGGTAAAGGACATATATTGACTTTAGCAGAGTTTGGAAAAAATAATGTTTTATAATTGAATTTATTTAACGGTTTTAACTACTTTCGGGCTTTTTCTTTAAATATATGATCTAACTCATTTTGAGAGGTAAACTGTCGCTGCGCTCGTTCGAGTTGCACTCTCACCACATAACAGGTGTTAAGCGGTTCCGCCTTGCAGGCTCCACCCAAATTTTCCTACGGAAAACTTCGCCAAACACCAATGTTATGTGTAATTCAAAAATCCAAACTATTACAAAAATTTATAAATAATAACTATTAAATATAAAATATGAGAAACAAAATAATTTTAATGTCTTTTTTCTTAATATTCTTTTTAGTTGGTTGCTCTAATTTAAGAACTTCTAAAAATGAAATAAATAATTCTACATCTATTATTACCAACAATCCAATCAATACAAATATTTCATTAATTAATCAAAATTTAAATAATACAAAAATTGTGAATTCACTAAGTGGATATTTAATATTCAAAACAAAATCATGTGCTTTTAGAATAACTGACCCACCATATTTGCCAGAAACACCTTGTGCACCTGATTCTGGATACATAATATTATCCGAAAGCAAAGATGAGCTAAAAACCAATCCACTAAAAGAAAAAACTATACTTAATAAAAATCAAATTTTAGTATATTCTGTCCCTGACTCAGTCATTGATAGAATTGAATTTGGAAATATATACAACTTTAAAGGTTCAGTGAAAAAATATAATGATATTATATCTATTAAATATCTAGGCATAAAAGACATTATTGATTGCAAAGGGTTGGAAAATGAAATAATTACATTAATTAATAAGGCTAATCACTGTAATGTTGATTCAGACTGTATCTATAAACCAAATCTTGGTTTTAATAAAGGATGTGATAGGATTTTTAATAAAAATGAGGATTTAACAACTGTAAAACTTAAAGAGAAAGTATTTTCTGATTTTAAATGTTCATTTCCAGAAGTTACATGTCTTTCACCTGATAGAATTAATTTGAAATGTGAAGAAAATAAATGTGTTTCAGTACAGACTAATTAACGGGTTTGGATTTTTGAACTTCTCCGCTAACGCTCCGACCACGCTGCGCTTGAGCTCCATTTCATTCCACTCTGGACACATAACAAGAGATAAAAGGAAAATTGCTCAACTCGCAATTTTCCCAAATTTTCTCCGTTTCACTACGAAAACTTCTTTTATCCTGTAACGTTATACGCAATTCATAAAATATTTTCTTTTTAGTAGGTGTTTTGATAGGCCTTTAATAAAGAATTTAAATTTGATTTTTAATTAATTAAAAGGGGAAACCAGAGGTCGCTTCGCTCCAGTAAAATTTTTAAAATGAAAAAAATCGACTTACATATTCATACTATACCAACAATAAGCGATAGTGATTTTGTTTTTAGCTTAGAAAAACTTCAAGAATATATCGATAACGCACAATTAGATGCAATTGCTATTACCAACCACAACCTTTTTGATATCAAACAATTTGAAGCAATAAAAAATACTGTCAAAATAAAAACGTTTCCTGGAATAGAAATAAATCTAGAAAAAGGTCATATGATACTTCTTTATGATAACGATGACCTTGTAGACTTTGGAGTGAAATGTGATAAAGTTTCAAAAAAAATTATAACTCCAGAGAGTAGCATAAGCATTGAAGAGCTAAGAGATATATTTGGAAATTTAGATAATTATTTATTAATTCCTCATTTAGGGAAAAGCAAAAAAATAAGCACTGATACTATTGAGAAGTTAAAGGACTTTATAACGGCAGGTGAAGTTAGTAGTATAAAAAAATTCATCCGTGCAAAAAAAGAAGGATCAAGCCTAGTGCCTATATATTCTAGTGATATTAGAATTATGGATGGTCTTGAAGCTTTTCCCACAAAACAAACCTTCGTTGATTGCTCTGAAATAAGCTTACAATCTCTTAAATCTTGCTTCACAGATAAAGAAAAAGTTTCTCTTTCCGAAGAAGATGGAAATCATTTATTTAGAATTTTTGATACTGGCCAAAAACTTTCTACTGGCTTAAATATTGTACTTGGAGAAAGATCATCAGGTAAAACTTTCATGCTCGATAGAATAGATAAAGAACAAGGAAACACAAAATACATTAAACAATTTTCTCTAGTTCAAAATGATGAATCCGATGAAAGAGACTTCAATCGAGAACTGGGGTCAAGTCTTGAATTGTGAATTTTATTTTTAACACTTATTCATCCACGGTATGTAATTTATATTGTTCCAGGGTTAAATGTAATATTTGGGTATCTTAAGCAGTTTAGAAAAAAATAAAATTTTGGGAAATAAAAAAAGTGAACCTATGAAGAAAATAATTAAAAATATTAAAGAAGTAAAACCCTTAAAAAACGAAACCCATCGTAATGTTTGGTTGAGGTTTTTGTTGGTTATTTTGTTGTTTTTGGCTTATACAATTTATATTTCAACAAAATTTGGGGCTGGCGAAGGATTCTTATTAAGTTGGCTAACTTGGTCTTTTTTTGTATTATCTACTCCTGTCGCAGATGCTGGATTTTTGATTGGATTTCCTCTTCGTTTAATATTTAGGATAAGAATGTTTGTTTCAGAAATTTATGTTACAGGGGCTGCCATACTACTGAATATATTTGTTTATTTTCTAAATCCAAGCATATATAGCAAAACAGCTTTGTTGACTGTGTTTAAGAATATTATTGATCAACCATTCCCGATGTGGATTATATTTATCCTTTCAGGTGTCGGAACATTTATGTCAGTGAAATTTGGTGATGAGCTTTTTGATGTTGCAAGGCATAAAGACAGAACATACCATAAAAAACATCATAAAAAACAAAAATTTGTCATAATGTCTTTTGTTTTTGTTATAACCTTAGTAGTATATTATATTCTTTTAAATAAAATGGGGATTAAATTCAGCTAAACCAGACAGCCTCATACTGAAAGAATAAAGAAAGAATAAAGGGGTCAAAAGAATAAAGGGGTCAGGTACCTTTTCTTATTAATTATGATATCATTCCAGTATGGTAAGAATAATACGAGCTGCCGAAGATGGGATGATATATCATGTAATAAATCGTGCCAACGGC
>JAQIDC010000014.1 GCA_027858235.1 Patescibacteria group bacterium
AACTAGGACTTAACTCCACCCTGAGATCAAGGGGGAGACCTAAAAAAGGTACCTGACCCCTTTATACTTTGTGTTAATTTTTAGTCTCGAGTTGAGAAACTCGGTTTTCATTCTAATATTACCACTGTTTTTTAGTTTTCCACCACACTGTTTATTGTACAGCCCAAAAATATTGACTAAACATTGTTAATTGGCTATAATTGGCTATAGTTAATATATCCAATTAAATTTATGATAAAAAATACTAAAAAAACTGAAAAAAACACGGTTTCAGACAATTTTTCAAAACGGATTGAAAATATCCCAGCTAGCGTTGTCTCTAAAATCGCTAAAATTGATGAATTAAAAGGGCGATGGATATCAGGCGCTCGTCTTAGCCCGCAAGTCCTAGGAAGATTAAAGCGGTCAGTTTTGATTACTTCAACCGGCGCTTCCACTCGTATTGAAGGCTCTCGCCTATCTGACGCAGATATTGAAAAATTGATGCGGGGTATTAATATACAAAAATTTACCAATCGCGACAAGCAAGAAGTAAAAGGTTATTATGAATTACTGGAAAATGTTTTTAATTCATGGAAAAATTTAAAGTTTAACGAAAGCCTGACTAAACATTTTCATAAAGAGCTTTTGGAATACGCCGAAAAAGATCAAGAACATAGAGGAGAATACAAAAAAGGAGAAAACAAGGTTCACATGGTAGATGAAGCCGGCCAATCAATCGGCATTCTTTTTGACACCTCGCCTGCCTATCTCACTCCAGGACAAATGAGAGATTTAATTGAATGGACACAAAGAATATTGAAAGAGAATAAATATCATCCGCTATTAGTAATCGGAAATTTTTTAGTTGAATTCTTAAAAATTCATCCTTTTTCTGATGGCAACGGAAGGTTATCTCGGGTACTTACGAATTTGCTTTTATTGCACGCGGGTTATCAATATATGCCGTATATTTCTCATGAAAAATTAGTAGAAGATAACAAACCTGACTATTATGTTGCCCTTAGAAGAAGCCAAAAAACAATCGGGTCAGAAAAAGAAAATATAACTGATTGGCTTGGTTTTTTTCTGGATATGATTTTAAAGCAATCGGAAATGGCGGTAGAACTTTTATCCAAAGAAAATATAGAAAAAATCTTGTCAGAAAAGCAACTTATCATCTGGCAATACATTGAAAAGACGAAAGAAACCAGCACGGGCGATATTATTAAAAATACCAATATAGGCAGAGCAACTGTTAAACAGGCTCTGGATGTTTTACTTAAACTTAAAAAAGTTGAAAGAATCGGACTTGGCAGAAGCTCTAGATATAGAAAAATTTAAAATACAAACACAATAAGGAGTTTTGGGCAAAGGGTATTTACCCCTAACCCCTCTACCCTTTGCCCAAAACAAAAAAACAAAATTGAATTATTTTTTAGAGCGATTTGCTACCGCAAATCAAAAGGAAAACATGTACATCATATAACACGGCATATCTGGTTACGGCTCTTTCGAGAGCCTCCACCCATATCCGCCAAAGGCGGACATCAGATATACCGAAACGTTATACAAAATTTGCTGTGACCACTCGCTACCGCTCGCAGGCCCCATCAAATTTTGTATAATAATATGAGACTATGAGAAATAATTTTTTGTTATTTTTAAATAAAAAAAGGCCCGTTAGGTGGTGCCCATGCCTTTGTGTCTAGACCTACTGTCCAGGCCTAGTATCGTCAATGTAAATACCGAACCACTCAACGAATAGCTCAGTCCCTTCAAGGGCAGATCCGACGTCTGAGGTGTTCCCCGACTCAAGAGCTTTATGAAGCTCTTTGTTTTCAGGAAACGCTTTTTTTACCTTCTCCTTGAATGCATCGTGATATTTCATAATATTCCTCCTTCTAAAAAAGCAATTGTGTTGCGACGTTATGCCGAACATGTTATTTTAATATATATTAAAAAAATGTCAAGTTGCTAAAACATGACAAATAAAATAACAAAAAAATATTTCTCTGCGTCCAAATTTTTAATATAATAAGGAATATCAAAAACTTCTGATATCAACAACGTTATACAAAATAAAATCTTACAAATAAAATAATTCAATGCCCTTATGTTAGTAGAATGCTCAACCCTACACGGTAAGAAAAAAATGATCCCCAAAGAAAAGCTGTTGTTTCGGCCAGCAGGATATGCTGTAGTTATTGATAGTGACAAGGTTTTGTTGTGCAATACAAAGAGTACTGGCAAATATTGGTTTCCTGGCGGTGGAGTAGATTTGGGTGAAAAACTTGAGGACGCAATAAAACGTGAGGTGCGAGAAGAAACAGGCATTGAAATAGAAGTTGAAAAATTTCTCACATTTCAAGAAATATTTTTCTATTACGAGCCGTTAGATGAAGCTTACCAGAATTTCTCCTTTTTTTATCTTTGTAAACCGATAACAACTGAGCTACTCGCTGATGACAAGGTTGATCAGGAAGAAGAATCAGAAAAACCACGTTGGGTGGATTTAAAATCGATAAAAAAAGAAGAAATTCAAACTGGTGCCGAAGAAATTTTTCAACATCTGAAGGAATTTTATTTGTAAGAAAGAATAAAGGGGTCAGGTACCTTTTCTTATTAATTATGATATCATTCCAGTATGGTAAGAATAATACGAGCTGCCGAAGATGGGATGATATATCATGTAATAAATCGTGCCAACGGC
>JAQIDC010000015.1 GCA_027858235.1 Patescibacteria group bacterium
CGTGTGTGATAAATACTAGGAAATCAGAAAAAGTTGCTTGTAAGCACAGATAAAAGGAAAGAATATAAACATTTACGATTGGGTTGTTGGGGCTCGCCCCTTCAAATCCTGTACGGCGCGCTATAAAAAAATTCAATCTTTATTATTTTTTTATTGTATGCTATACAGACAATACCTTGCGAACAATAAATAAAAAATAAAAGCCCCACAAGTTATATGCAGGGCAATAAAATATTTAGATTACAAAGAATAGCCTTTTTTACTCAAATTCACTTACAACATCTTCATATATCTTAATACGTCTTTTTAAAAAAATATCTTCATTCTCATTGACAAAATTAGTTATTTTTTGAATAAGTTCGGGCATAATTTTATAATAATGCTGAACAACTGGAGAATTAAAAAATTTGATTAATTCATTTATTTCCTCATCTGTAAAAGTCTCTTCGAGTAATCTTTTATTATTCTCCATGGTTTTTTCTTTAACTTCTGTTAAATATCTTCTTTTGGCTTCTGCTAATATTTCTTTTTCTTTTTCGTCAAATTCTTCAGCTAATAAAATTGCATCCATATTAGATTTAATAAATATACTTTGCTGATTTTCAAGTTTTGCTGCTATTACGAATCTTTCAACATTTTCTTTAGAGGCCATTGTGTACTCCTTTTTTAGTTTAGAGTATTAATTTTAATGTACTTTTCACTTTAGTTTACTACCTTATTATATTATCAACCCAATGTCAACAAAAAACCCCAACAAAAGCCAGGGTTTTATATAAAACTCAATTTTATTTTAATCTATTCCTCTTCTCTCTGTTCTGGTTGCGCTAATTTCCCTTTCAAAGCATCCTTTAGAGTCTTTCCTGTTTTGAACTTAGCCACTTTTACTTCTGGAATTTCTATTCTTTCACTTGGGTTTTGAGGATTTACTCCTCCTCTGGCATGTCTTGTTCTAGCTAGGAAAGTTCCAAAACCAGTGATTGTTACTTCATTGTCCGCTTGGAGTTCTGAAATAATAATATCGACTAAAGATTCAAGCATGGTTTCTGCTTGTTTTTTGCTAACCGATGATTTATCGGCAATTTTTTCGATTAAGCTTGCCTTATTCATAAATTTAGATAAAAGCTGAAAGCTTTTATATTAATTGTATTATTTAAGTGTAAGGTATTTTTTAAATGATTTAATTTTATTTGCTTTTTTTGTTTTAGGATCAATATCTATTATTACTGAATTTAAAACACTCTTTCCTGTGTCTGGTATCCCGTGAGTGCTTCTCATCTGTGTTAAAAATGTCTCAATAACCCCCTCTGTTTCTATTCCAATACATCCATCATCAAATCCAGCCATCCCAACATCTGTAATATATGCTGTTCCTTCTTTGCTAACTTTCTCATCAGCTGTCATCACGTGAGTGTGAGTGCCTAGAACGGCTGAAACACGAGAATTTGCATATCTAAACATTGCGTTTTTCTCAGATGTAGCCTCAGCGTGTATGTCTACAATTATAGCAGAAAACTTTTGTCTTGCAAAGTTAGCCAAAATTTTATCTAATTCTCGAAATGGACATTCATAATCCATCTTCATAAACACTCTCCCAATCAAACTAATATGAAGAATTTTATATTTACCTTTTTTAAATACAATATAGCCAAGACCTGGGACACCCTGACAATAATTAGCTGGTCTTACTATCGGAAATTTTCCGTTATAAACTTCTTCCAAAGTATGTTTGTCATCAAATGAATGATCACCACCACTAAACACGTCTACTCCAGCTTTTTGTATCTCTTCTAAAATCTCTGGCGTCACACCTCTCCCGTGAGCTGCGTTCTCAGGATTAGCTATAACAATGTCAATTTTTTTTTCTTTAATAATTGAGGGTAGGGTTTTGTTAATAATTTCTCTGCCTGGCTTTCCAATTATATCTCCTATAAATAATATTTTCATATTTTTATGCTAACATAAGTTGATTTATTAGGCAACAAAAAACACGTTAATTAAAACGTGTTTTTTTATTTGATTTTATCTTGCGTATTCAATTGCTCTCATTTCCCGAATAACATTAACTTTAATCTCACCCGGATATTTTAATTCTGCTTCAATCTTCTTTGCAATATCTCTGGCCATATTATATGCTCCCATGTCATCAATACTCTCAGGAGTAACAAACACTCTCACTTCTCTTCCTGCCTGGATTGCATAAGCCTTCTCTGCTCCCTCAAAAGAAGTGGCAATTTTTTCTAATTCTTGCAATCTTTGGATATATCTTTCAAAAGTATCTTGTCTAGCCCCAGGCCTTGCTGCAGAGATTGCATCAGCGACCTTAACTACGACTGAAATAATACCCCTTGGTTTATCGTCATGATGGGTTTCAATAGGATCTATAATATTTTGAGGTATACCAAATTTTTTAGCTATATCACGACCAATTTCAGGGTGAGTTCCTTGGACCTCATGATCAACTGCCTTTCCTATATCGTGGAGCAAACCACCTTTCTTAGCTAGGGTAACGTCTAAGCCCAGCTCAGCTGCTATTAGACCTGAGAGATGAGCTACTTCAATAGAATGTCCAAGGGCGTTCTGACCATAGCTTGTTCTATATTTAAGTCTACCTAGAATTTGTACCAATTTAGGATCAAAGCCAGTTATCCCTAGCTCATACATAGCTTCTTCCCCTGCTTTTTTGATATCTATAGCCAAATCTTTTTTGGCAGCTTCAATGGCCTCTTCAATCTTAGTTGGATGGATCCTTCCATCGAGCACTAACTTTTCTAAGGCTCTTTTTGCGATATGCCTCCTGATTGGAGAAAATCCTGAAACAGTTATTACATTTGGTGTGTCGTCAACGATAATCTCAGTACCAGTTAGCCTTTCAATAACTTTGATATTCCTTCCTTCTCTTCCAATAACTCGCCCCTTGAGTTCGTCATTTGGAATTTCAACGGCTGTTGTCGTAATTTCTGCTGTATAGGAAGAAACCAGCCTTTGCATTGAAGAAGTAATAAGCTCTTTCGCTTTTTCATCGATTACCTCGTAAGATTCATCTTCAAGCTTTTTGATTCTACTCATCATGTCATCCTTGGATTGTTCTTCAATATTTCTAAAAAGAACGTCTCGAGCTTCATCCTTTGTCATAGCAGCAATTTTTTCTAGTTTTTCAAACTGCTCTTCTCTAATTTTTTTAATCTTTTCCTTTGCACTTTCAATCTGGGTCAATTTGTCGTACATTTTTTGTTGTTTGTCCTGTAGGTCTAGAAGTTTTTGAGAAAATGAATTTTCCCTTTGCTCTAGTCTTTCTTGCATTTCTTTGATTTCCTTGTGCCTTTTTTCTTCTTCTTTCTTGGCCCCGTCAATAATTTTTAAGGCTTTTTCTTGAGCATTAAGCAATAATTCCGTTTGCTTAGATTTTGCTTCACTCAACAATCTTTCTGCTTTTTCCTCAGCCGATTTAACTTTTGTAGAAACGCTTTGTTTTCTGACAAAATAGCCAATAAAAAAACCACCTGCAAGCACTACAGAATAAATAATATATTCCATACATTTAATGTTGTCAGGAGGTCTTAGAAAATTATTATTATAAAACTATCAAGCATGCTTGATTTTTTTCATAATTTTGAAATTTTTATAGTAACGATCTTTCACAATTTTGCTAATATTAAAGTCTTTAGCAGTAAATCTAAACTCTCCCGATACAACTTTTATTTTTAAATTCAATTTATCAATACATTCGTTTTGATAAATTTATACTATCATATAAAATTCCTATTTGCAAACTCACTGTTTTCTTGATTTAGGGGTAATTTTACAGTAAATTCACTCCCAACACCTTCTTCACTTTTTACCTCGATTTTCCCGTTGTGAGCGTTAACTATCCATTTACTTATAGCAAGCCCCAAACCTGTCCCACCTTCTTCTCTTGATCTTGCTTTATCAACTCTATAAAAACGTTCAAAAATATTTGATAGGTCTTTCTCAGGGATTCCTATCCCGTTGTCTACTATTCTTACTACAGCTTCTTTATTGTTTTTATTAATATATATCTTCACCCAGCCATTTTCGTCCGTATATTTTATGGCGTTTCTAACTAAATTGATAAATATTTTGTCCAACTTAGCTTCATCTCCCTTAATAATTACTTTTTTAATAAAATACTTAAAATTTAAACTAATATTTTTCTCTCTTGCAATCACAGTCAAAGATTTAACAACCGATTCTAAAACCTTAACAACGTCAACTTCTTCATAGTACAGTTTCTCCATTTCTGAGTCAGCGTTAGTTAGCATTGTTAATTCAGAAATTATATGGCTCATTCTAATTATTTCATCTTCTATGTCACGATAAACTTCTAAAACATTTTCATCTTTTATTTTTTCGTCCAAAAACAATAAATCAAGATTGCCTTTCATTATTGTTAAGGGGGTTCTTAGTTCATGAGAAGCATCTGATATAAATTTTAGCTTTAGATCAAGGGCTCTGTTAAGATTTTTATTTGCTATATCTAGCTCAGATGTTCTTTGTTTTACTTTTTGTTCCAAGTCTTGATTTAAATTTTCAATTTTCTCCCTATATATTGTTGATTCCGTATTATCAACGGCCATTGATATCGCCCCTTCTACTTTTCCGCTTCTATCAAATAATGGTGCAGCAATTAAATTCAAATATTTAATATCACCCTTTTCATTTGTCTGATAAGAAAGATTTTCGTATTTAAATGATTTTCCTCTTTTTATCAATTCTGTGTATAAAACGGTTAATCTTTTGCTATTTTTTATTTCGTTTGTAGAAACTAATTTTTTATTAATAACACCTTGCCCCATTAATTCTTGTGCATATTTATTTAAAGAAACTATTTTACCATGCTTATCAAGCATCGCTATACTAACTGGCACATTATTCAAAACTCTATTCTTAAATTCATCTAATTTTCTAATCTCCTCTTCTGCCTCTCTGCTTTCTGTTATATTATTTATAGTGACAACGGATTGATATGCTTCATTTTTTTTATTTTTTGTTGGTGAAATATCTATTTTATAAAAAAAGGCTTTTTTCTTAAAGATGATTTTTCTTTCTATGTGTTTAGCTTCTTTAGATTTAAAAACAGCCGTTAAAAGATCTTTCATTCCTTCCTTTTTACTTAATTCTTTTGCAAATAAATTATTTTCATATCTAGGTAGTATTTTAGAACATTTTTTGCCCTTTATTTTCTCAACCGGCAAATCAACTTTTTCTGCAAAAAACTTATTATAGCTTATAATATTTGAATTTTTATCTACTACAAAGATGCCCTCCCTTATTGAATCTATCACGCTTATATAATGTTTTTTTGTTTCATATAATTTTTGTTCTGCTATTTTAGTGTCCGTAATATCTCTAATAATTGCCTGTACGGCTATTTTTTTTCCATCTTTTACTATGTTAGTAAAATTAGCATCGACGAATAAAATTATATTTTTTTTAGAAACCTTAAATTCAATCTTGTGATTGCCTTTATTATCAAGAATTTCTTTAAATTTTTCATCAAATTGATTTAGATAATCTTTATGAATAATACTTCTAAGCCCATTATTTTCATTTATTTGTTTTTTGGGGAAAGTATAATAAAATGATTGGTTCGCAAACAGTATTTCTCCATCCAAACTTAGCATAACAAACATGTCCCCTGCATTGTCAATTAGTTCTCTGTATTTTTCCTCGCTCTTTTCTAATTCTATTTTATTTTTTTCTCTATCAATAGCACTTGAAAAGATATTGGCAACTGCTTTAAAGAAATCTAGTTCAACTATATTAAATTCTCTTTTTTCTTTAAACAAAAAACGCAGAGAACCCAAAATTGTCTTGTTATGCATTAGGGGGATATAGCAAGAATTCACATTAATTAATTCATTTTTTCCAAACACATCTTTTTTTATTTTTCCTTCATATATCTCAATTTTTTTATTTAAAATTACTGTTCCAAAATTATGTGAATCCAAGGAGTCAACGCTACATGTATTAAATGCTTCTTTAGGAAAATTTTTACTTGAAAAAAATTCCAAAATTTTTTTTCCTCCTCCCGGTAAAAGCCAAATAGCACCGCTAAGATCATTCATTGCCCATGGGATATTAATGACTCTGTTTAATAATTTTGTTAATTTTTCATCTAAACTGATATTGTTGATAGAAATTTGCATCAAGTCATTCAAAAGGGTTTGATTTTCATTGGCTTCTTTCAATTTTTTCCAAGCATTCTTTTCATTGCTTATATCCTTAATCACAACAAACCATTCTTCGTCGTTTATATATCTACCAACTTTAAGTTTTATGTTTTTTTTAACTCCATTTTTAGTTAAAACCACGGTTTCATATGTCTTTGGTGATTTTAATGAATCTTTATTTTTCAAACGATGTTTAACATAAGCATCAATTTTATCTCTTTCTTCTTTCGAAAAAAGGGTTATATAATTCATTTGAAAAAGCTCATCTTTTGTATATCCAGAAATTTTTACAAGTGCTTTATTTACTTCAACAAACTTCTTTTTTTTACCATTCAGTATATAGAAACCTTCTTCAGCGTTCTCAAAGATATTTTTAAATTTTTCTTCAGAATCTTTTAATTCATTAAAAAGCATTAAGCTAGAAATGCTTCTAGTTGTACCCTGGACAAAATTATCCAGAAGTTCTAAATATTCTTTTTTTATTTTTGGTGACAAAAATTCAAAAAAACCAATTGTTTCTCCTCTTATAATAACAGGGCAAATTATAGAATTGAATGAAATTTTGTTTAAATCTTTTGTTGTCTTGTGATAGGTCTTATAAATATCTTTCTGTCTTTCTGGAATATATTGAGCCTCTTTTTTTAAATAAGGGCTAGCAAAATAATTTTCTTTTTCTACTTTTATTTTTGTATCAAGAAAAAAATAATTAAATGATTTTCTCAGGACCTTATCTTCACTAACATCGTTTAAATATCTCACTGAGATTAAATCATTTTTATCCGAAAAAATGGTTATCAATATTGAGACACCATTTTTTTCCATATCCTCGCCAACCAGTAGAAAGAATTCATTTAGGTTAAAACTATTTTGTTTTAGGTCTATTGTTTTTTGAAGACTCATTAAAGATTCAAGCAATGAGCCATAAAATTTATCTTTCTTGTTTTCATTTTGGAATTTTAGTAATTCCATACAGTCGCATTAAAAAAATTAGAATTTGTTTATTCCTTTGTTAATAGAGTATCCTATATTATTTTTTAAGTTTTTGGAAGACCCTTGCCTTTGTCTTGTATTTTATATCCAACATCCCTGATTGTGTGAATCAGTTTGTTTCTATATCCTTTATCCACCTTTCTTCTTAAATAGCTTATATATACATCAATAACATTTGAATCATCTGTAAAATTATATCCCCAAATATGCTCTCCTATCATTGTCCTTGTACAAACATGACTAGGACGTCTCATCATATAATCAAGAAGTCTATATTCTTTACTTGATAATTTTAGTTCTTTCCCGGCCCTTGTTACTTCATGAGTGGCTGGGTCTAGGATTAGGTCATCTACTTCTAGCCTGGTTGATTTTACAACTTTTTCTCTTCTGAGAAGTGCTCTAATCCTCGCCACCAACTCACCAAAAGCAAATGGTTTTACTAAATAATCATCAGCACCAGCATCCAGACCCGCTATCCTATCTTTAATGGTATCTTTTGCGGTAAGCATAATTACTGGTGTCTCAATCTTTTTCTCCCTTAATTCTCTAACAACTTCAACTCCAGATTTTTTTGGAAGCATGATATCAAGAATAATAAGATTATAACTATTTAATTCAATCTTTTCTGAAGCATCCTCACCATTATAGGCAACATCAATAGTATAATGTTCCATTTCAAGTCCACGTTTTATAAAGCGAGTTATTTTTATTTCATCTTCAACTACTAAAATAGTCATATGTTTTAACTTATTTTATCTTATACATTATAATATATTACAAAAAGATTAAAAACAAATTAAATATACCTAGTAGAACGAAACATCGTCAAATATAGGCTTTTCTTCTTTTTTTTCTTTAGGTACTTTTAATCGATAGAGGAAATGAACAAAAAGAATGAATATAAAAAAACTAAGTAAAATAAAAGAAAATCCCCAAATATTTTTGCCGTCTAGGGTGGAAAATGCAAAAAATGAGAACAGAATATATAATAAATATGCTATTAAAATACTTTTTATAAACCTTTCTCTCAATGTTCCCCTGATCTCAATATCGATAGAAACCCTCGCAATTACAGCCTCAAGTGCTTTTAGGGAAAATAAAAATATAAAGGCCATTATACCTAAATCATTATTAGCATTTACCAAAAATTCTATCAAAAATAATCCTAGAAGTCCTGAATAAAAATAATATAAAAGATATGATAAAAAAGGTTCTTTAATTTTTAAAAATAAAAAATTTAGAGATACATATAAAAAAGAAAGAAAAACAAGCTCAATAAGGATTGTTGAAAAAAGTTTTGATAGTAATACCTGATAATTTATCGAAGCTTTGGCAACCAAAATAAAAATTAACCCAGTAACTACAAAAACCGGGAAAGACTTAAAATGTTTTTCTAGCTTTTCTTTGTTAATAAAATTTTTCATTTACGTTAATTTTAATAAAACAATTTCTCTCCATATTTTTTGTCCTGGCCTTCCATAGACTATGCCCCCTCTCCTGCTTAAATAGGCAAATTCATTATTAAGATATTTTTCTGAAAGTAATGGAATAGTTTTATACTTATCAATATTTATATTTTCCAAAAAATACTTTTTTTTGTTTCCTTCTCTGGACACAAAAACTGGCCAAACCATAACAACTGAAGCTTCTTTTTTTAAAATTTTAGAAAACTCTTCTAGACTTTTGGAATAAAGATCTTCAAGTGATGCTACTGTCTTTCTAATATCATGAGCCCCTCTTTGCGGTCCAAGATATGGTTCGGTCACAATCGCATCAATAGAGAATCTTTCCATTTTAGTAGAGATTTTTGTAGCATCAATTTTATCGAGATGTAAGTTGGGTGTTTGTTCAGCGGTCCTTAACAGCCAATTTATATTTTTTCGAGAATCTTGAACGGCCTTTTCTGATGAATCAGAACCCCAAATATTTTTTATTCCCAATAATACTTCCTCGGCTAAAATAGTTCCTGAACCACAAAATGGATCAAGCAAATAATCGTCTTTTTGTGCCCCGGAAATATTAATCATTATTTGAGCAAGCTTTGGCGGAATCATCCCTGACTCATCATCGCGTGCTGGTCTTCCATAATCCCTTCTTGATAATCCTTTAAAGTCTTGAACTGCTAATGTTTTGCCAAGAAAAAATGAACTAGCCTTACGATATATAAAAAAATCTACACCCTTGTCTACCAATTTGTTTTGTTCAACAATAACACTGGAAAGACTCTTTTCCTTACTAATTACCCAGCGCGAAGAAATATTCTTTTCTTTCAGGATTTTTTTTAGATTCATGGCAATTGAATTTAAAGGCAAAGTATCTCCCCCATAAAAAGAAAATCCAAATTTAAACTTATAATCAAGATCTTGAAAATCAGAACCCAAAACATCAACAAAGTTATCTACCTTAATTTTTTTTGTTTCACAAAGAACCTCGCCTGCTTTTATCACTCCTCCGAGCTCTTTAATAATCTTTTCCAAATCAAGCTTTGTTTTTGTTTGTAAAAAAACGACATCCTTGCTTTGAATTTCCAAGTCAAAAGATACCTCCCTTTTTTTAAAATAAAAGTCTATTTCAGCAATTGATAATGCTGGATTTGTCCCTAATATTAAAAAATATTTCATATGCAAATTTACCTATACTCATAAATTAGCACAAGTCAGAATCTCTTGCAATTATAAATATAATATGATAGAGTACTTATGAAAATTCAAAACCTTTTCCATACATTCGATTCTGAATGTAGTTCTTAAATAAATTTAAGAACTAAAGGTATTCTTCCCACAAAAACTGGAGAATATCTCTGGTTTTTTATTTTAATAATTAATAAAAGTAAATATGTCAAGAACAAAAAAAATTACTGAACCGCATTACGAGCTTCTTTATATTGTTTCTAACAAATATACAGAGAAAGAGATTGCTCCTATTGCAGAAAAAATTCAAAAACTTATTAAGGATTCAGAGGGTGTGGTTACCTATACTGAAGATTGGGGGAAGAAAAAGTTAGCCTACCCTATTAACCACTTTAACCATGGTTATTATTTTCTAATTGAGTTTGATTTAGTCGGAGTTAAACTAAACTGGGTAAACACCGAAATCAGGCATATGTCTGAAGTGTTGAGGCACCAAATTATTTCAAAAAAGAAAAGAAGTTCAGAAGAGATAGCAGATGAAAAAAGAATTGTCGAGAAACAAGCACAAAGAGCTTTAGAGAAAAAAGCTGAGGCTGAGGCTGAAGAATCAAGACCCTCTACTCTTGCAAAGAAAACACAACATACAAGTAAGCCAAAAGAGGAAATAAAAGAAACTATCAAAAAAGAAAAAATTGAAGAAGTAAAAGAGGAAGTTAAGCCTAAGAGCAAGGAAGAGGTTCAACTTAATCTTGATAAACTTGATGAGAAACTTGATAAAATCCTAGATACAGACGATTTATTATAAATAATAATTAACCCGCCTGCAACGTTGTTGCACTTCGGGCAGGCTCTAATACTATGAATTTAAACAAAGCAATGGTCATCGGTAATCTAGTTAGAGATCCCGAAGTAAAAACGACTCCATCAGGACAAAGCGTAGCATCTTTTTCAATTGCAACAAATTTTGTCTGGACTGACCAAAGTGGTCAAAAACAAGAAAAAGCAGAATTCCATAACATTGTAGCCTGGAGAAGATTGGCTGAAATTTGTGGTCAATATCTTAAAAAAGGTTCAAAAATTTACATCGAAGGAAGATTGCAGACTAGAGATTGGGTAGGGCAAGACGGCATTAAAAGATATAGAACTGAAATTGTTGCCGAGAATATGATTATGCTTGATAGCAAAGGTGGAAGTGGAGGAAACTCTCAACCGCAAGCATCAAATCAACCGCAAGCACCTGCTGAACCTGTCATAAATATTGACGAAGAACCAAAAGAAGACGAAATCCAAGTGGAAAATATTCCATTCTAAACTATTAAAATCTTAAATATGATTACTAAAGAAAAATATTGTCATTTTTGTGTTAACAATATGACTGAAATTGACTATAAAAATACTCAATTGTTACAAAGATTCATAAATAATTTTATGAAAATTAAACAAAGAAAGAGAACAGGGACTTGTTCTTGGCATCAAAGAAAATTAGCAACTGCCATAAAACGTTCTAGAGTCATGGCCTTATTACCATTTATAAGCAGATAAGTATGTTGAGTTTAAATGAGATAAAGGTAGGGAAGGTGGTCGAAATAAATAACGAACCCTACATTATTATCAAAGCTGACCACCACAAAATGGGAAGAGGCGGAGCTGTCTTAAAGACCAAACTAAAAAATCTTATTACGGCCAGTGTTCTCGAAAAAACTTTTCAAGGTAATGACAAGGTTGCTGAAGCTGATATTGAAAAAAAGAAAGCAAACTATATGTACCATGACGAGAATGAGGCCTACTTCATGGACAATACTGATTTTGAACAGTTTAGTCTCCCCCTCGACCAACTTGGTCCTAAACAAAAGTTTTTAAAAGAAGATACCGATGTTGATGTTCTTTATTTCTCAGGGAAAGCAGTATCAATTGACCTCCCTATCAAAATAAAATTGCTGGTAACAATGGCTCCTCCGGGAGTCAAAGGAAACTCAGCCGGAAATGTAAACAAGCAAATTGAACTTGAGACCGGCGCTACAATAAACGCTCCTTTATTCGTTAATGAAGGAGATATAATTGTCATAAATACAGATACTGAGGATTACGTCGAAAGAGCATAAAAACTTTTTCAATAAAAACCACCAGCTTAGAGTTGGTGGTTTTTATCTTGGCTGATTTCGTCCGCTTAGTAGACGACTTCTCTTTATCTCGAACATTGAAAAATTTTGGAGGAAAATGAAGCGTAAAAATCTCTGTAAAATATCCGCTGTTTGAGGAATGAAACGATAGTGGAATGACGAGTTCGGAATTTTACTAGATTTTGTAGCGAAATGGTCCAAAATTTTTTCGTTCGATGTTCTTGTCACTTTTTCGAAAAAGTGAATTAGATTCTTGAGAGACTTAAATACCTTAATCTAATTTATTCTTTTAGAAATCTTATCTAAAATATTTTCTATTCTTCGTTTTCCTTGCTCTTGGCTTCAGTTAATATTTTCTTTCTAATCTCTTTCATTATTTTTTTGTCAGCTTTTAAAAATCGTTTTGCCGTTTCTCTCCCAAGCCCCAATTTTATATCTTCAAACGAATATGAATTACCTGATTTTGTGATCACGCCATAAGATGTTCCTAGGTCAAGCAAATCTCCTGCAATAGATATTCCTTCATTGTACATAATATCAAATTCGCAAGACTTAAATGGAGCGGCTACTTTATTCTTAACTACTTTACATTTAATCCTATTGCCTATTATTTTATCGGCTTGTTTAATTTGGGCTGACCTTCTTACTTCAATTCTGAGGGAAGCATAAAATTTTAGAGCATTTCCACCAGTTGTAGTTTCTGGATTGCCAAAATATACTCCAATTTTCATCCTTATTTGATTTATGAATATAACAACAGTTTTTGATTTAGCAATAACCCCTGTAAGTTTTCTTAAAGCTTGGCTCATTAGTCTAGCTTGTGCTCCCATTTGAGCATCACCCATATCTCCTTCAATCTCTTTTTGAGGAACAAGAGCGGCTACACTGTCTATAACGATAACATCAACAGCATTCGACCTCACAAGTGTCTCAACTATTTCGAGGGCTTGCTCACCCGTGTCTGGCTGAGAAATTAGCATCTCTTTTACATCAATTCCAATTTTAGAAGCATATTCTGGGTCAAGAGCATGCTCAGCATCTACAAAGGCTGCAATCCCTCCAAGTTTTTGAGTTTCAGCAACTATATGTTGAGCTAAAGTAGTTTTACCAGATGATTCTGGCCCATAAACCTCAATTATTCTCCCCCTTGGGACACCGCCTATTCCCAGGGCCATATCTAGAGACAAGCATCCAGTTGGGATAGCGTCTACATTTACTTTCCTTGTTTCACCAAACTTCATAATAGCGCCTTCACCAAATTTTGTTTTTATTTGTTCCATGGCAGAATCGGCAGCTTTTTTCTTTTCGCTGAGTTCCGCAGTATCATTTTTCGTACTTTTATCAGTTTTCATATATTTTATTAATTTTAAACAATAAAAAAAGAGTCTACTATCCTCCCTTAACATAAGGATATCTTATATTTAATTTAAAGGCAACATCAATCTTTTACCATAATCTGCTTTTCAATTATATGTTTTTTACCATATTTTTTCTTTGCCTCTATCGTGATTTTATTAATTCCTAGTTTTAAGTTTAGTCTTTGTACAAAAGTTCCATCTAGATTAACCAGAATATTGTCACCATTAATTAAAATATTCGTGTCTTTTTCAACCAGGCCTTTTATTTCTACATATTTTTCATTTGTAATAAAATTATCAGGTGGGTAGCTCACTATCAAAGAAGGAGCCGAGTTTAGTTTTTGAAAACTAAATAATAAATATGAAAAGAATATTAAAACCACAGCAGAAATAAGTATATTCCTAAAAAGCTTCGGGATAGCTAGGAAATATTTATTTTTCACTACTTGGTTGGAAAAAAGATTTTTTGTTGGCTCTTTTTTAGTATTGTCTGAATCATTGTAAATTTCCAAAATACTATCTAGACTTAAACCAAGATAGCTAGCATATTGTTTCAAAAAATTTTTCCCATACAAACCTTTTGGTAATGATAAAAAATCGCCATTTTCAAGAGCGATTAAATACTTAATATTAATTTTTGTTTTCAATGAAACCTCTTCCAAACTCATATTACTAGCGAGCCTTGCTTTTTTTAAGTCATTGGAAATAAGATCAAAGTCGGAATTAATTTCACTTTTAATAAACGAATTCATTTTATAAAGACTGATACCAAGGTCCATCCCTTGTAAAACCGAGAGTATCCATTGTGAATTGAATAATCATAAAACTAGTAAAAACAATTAATAATCCAATTACAGAATTTATTAATATCTGTTTTCCTTTTGACACTTTTTCAGAACTCCCACCAGAAATCAAAAAGGTAACCCCACCATAGATAAAAAACAGCAATGCAACAGAACCTGACAAGCCAAGAAGTATCTGTGTTGCATTTACACCAACCTGAACAATATCATTTAAAGAACATTTTCCACTTTCTATACAATCAATCCTGTCGAGTAGGGCAGCGGAAACTTTATTAAACGGCAAAAAAATTATCATTAATGTTAGTACTCCAAATATATTTTTTATCATATTATTCTGTTATAGTTTGTTGAATTTTTTTAGAAGCAAGCCCCAATATATCTAAAATGTCTTCTTGACCTGAACCCACGCTTTCAATAACTTCTCCAATATACGCTTCTGCTGCTACTGCATTGTTACCTCTATACCAACTTTTGGCAGTCAAGACTTGGTCTACAAAAATACCAAGATCAAGATCATCTAATTGACCAGAAACTAGAGCTCTAAGTGCGGTGGGTTTATTAGTTTTCTCTAGGTATATTTTTGCTTGTTCTTCTTTGGTAATAAATTGAACAAAATCCCAAGCGGCATCTTTATTTTCACCTTTACTTGAAACCACTTCAACCCAATAGTTTGCAAAGTTAACATTTTCTTCGTTTCCTTCAATTTGAGGAAGTTTTGAAATATTGAAATTTAACTTAGGGTTTTTAGCCTTAATCACAGGTAAATGATAAGAATAAGCGAAAAGCATGGCAAGTTTTCCGTCAGCAAACATATCGATTGAGTTGTCAATTTCACTGTTCCAAGAAAAAACTTCCTTCCCTGGATTGGCAAAATCTGTATAAAACCTTACCGCTTCAAGGCCTGGATTATAACTCTTGTCTCTAAAACTTTCTGGGATTGTATGAAACATAACTCTTCCATTATCATCAATCATTTCAGTCCCATTTTGCATCATTAAGACTGATAAAATATCGGAAAATCTTTCAATATTATCACTCCCCCCGAGGGCAACCCCTGATTGAATAATATTACCTTTAACATCTTGTTTTGTTAACTTTTCTACATCTTGCTGAAATTTTCTATTCCAATATGTTGAGGGACTAGTGATGCCGGCATTATTAAGAAGGTCTTTATTATAATACATGGCAAGAGTATCTACAAAAAGCGGGAGACCATATATATCATAAGTTACTTGTTTTGTATCTACATCTTGTTCTCTATAAACAACATCATCATAAACAACATCAACAAATTTATTTTCTATATCACGAGAATTAACACTTTTTACTGTTCTTAGTTCAGGGACAATCTCTTTTTTTATAGCTCCTTTCGTCACTGGATAAGCCATGGTTATTTGTGATGGTAGAGGAGTTATCAGTTCTTTTGATTTATATTTACCGATCCAGGTATTATGAATTGAAAAAATATCCGGCCCCCTGTCAGTCGCAAAAGCCTCAAGGAGTTCTTGCTCATACTCATCATAACGAAGTTTTTTGTATTTAATGGTGATGTAGGGATGAACGGCATTGTAATGGTCAATCATGGGCTTAAAAACATCTGGTCCATCATAAACACGCCAATACTCTAGAGTTCTTGCTTGCATTAAAACTTTAACTTCGGGATCATTGTTTTGAAAAACCGAAAGTTGAGTGGCTGTAAACCAAAGCCCTGCAGTTAAAAATATAATTAAAATAAAAATTAAGATGTTTTTTTTCTCCATAAAACGTATTTCTTTTCTTTTATTATACTACAATTAAACCTTAAATCAAAATCAAGCATTTTTCGCTCTATATTGGAGAGCCTCGACAACATGTTCTTTTAAAACATTTTTGCTATTATCTAGGTCAGCTATAGTTCTAGCTATTTTTAATATTCGAAAATATGCTCGAGCAGATAAATGTAGTGAGTTAGCAGCTTTTTTGAGAATTGCTTTAGTATCCTCATCAACAGGGCAATATTCTTTAATTGAGTTTGAGCTCATCTCAGAATTTGACTTATAGTTTGTATCCTTAAATCTGGTGGTCTGAATATTTCTAGAAGATTGAACTCTCCTGCGAATAATCTCTGAATCTTCCTCATCATTTTGAGAAGATAATTTTTCAAAACTAATTCTTGGAACTTCAACATGAAGATCAATTCTATCAAGAATGGGACCTGATATTTTTTTCTTATAATTCATTACTTGCGAGGCGGAACAGATGCATTCTTTTTCGCTATCACCAGAATAACCGCAGGGGCAAGGGTTGGTAGCAGCTACTAAAACAAATTTTGAGGGAAAAGAAACACTTCCTGAAGCTCTACTAACATTAACTATCCCGTCCTCCAATGGTTGCCGAAGATTTTCTAAAACTGAACGAGAAAATTCTCCAAATTCATCCAAAAACAAAACACCCCTATGTGCAAGAGAGATTTCCCCTGGTTTTGGCCAAACACCACCACCTACAAGAGAAACACCAGAAGAGGTGTGGTGAGGCGATCGAAATGGTCTAGTCTTGGCCACTCCATTTCGAAAATTTAGTTTTCCTGAAACACTATATATTTTCGTTACTTCTAGAGCTTCATCGTTTGTCATCTCAGGTAATATTGACGGTATCGTTCTAGCCAACAATGTTTTACCTGAACCAGGAGGTCCACTCATTAATATATTGTGTGAACCAGCCGCAGCTATCTCCATTGCCCTTTTTGCAAACGATTGCCCTCGAATATGAGCCATATTAAAAACACCATCTTCCTCTTCTGATTTGAAATCTTGTCTTTCACTTTTCTCAATCATCTTCCCACTGTTCAAATGATTGACTACATCAACTAAGTTTTTTACACCAAAAATATTCAGCCCTGGAACCAAAGAAGCTTCAAAAACATTTTCACTAGAAACAAAGATATTTTTAAATCCCTTTTCACGGGCAAGAAGTGCAATAGAAAGAGTCCCATTCACCGAACGTAAAGCACCCGACAGGGCAAGTTCTCCTACAAATAAGCTATTAGCCAAAAATTCAGAAAATTTAATCTTATTAGTTGCGAGCAATATACTGATAGCAATGGGCAAGTCGTAACCAGGTCCTTGTTTTTTAATATCGGCCGGTGCCAAATTGACGGTTGTCTTCACGCGAGGAAATTGCAAACCAGAATTTTTAATAGCACTCCTAACTCTTTCTTTGGATTCAGAAACAGCCGTATCAGGTAAACCAACAATAGCCACCATCCCAAAATCGCCCCCACCCATATCAGCCTCAACTTCAACTAATTCAGCATCAAGCCCAAGAACCGCTGCAGAATATATTTTTGATGACATACACTTGTGAATTATGAATTATGAATTTTGAATTATGAATGAATCCTCCTTGTTTTTAATCCCTTCTTGAGAGGGGTGCCGAAGCAGGGCGTAGGTGGGGTGTGTTTTTACATTAAAACTTCCTTATTTTTCTTTTTTCTCTTTGTGAACATTGAAAAATTTAGAATAAATTAAATTTATTTCGAAATTCGCCAAAAAATGCTCATGTTTGAGCGAAGCGAGTTTGAGATTTTTTGAGTGAATTATCGTAATAAAAATATTCTAAATTTTTTCAGTGAACGTTTTTGGTACTTTTTCTAAAAAAGTACATAGAAAAGTCTTATTGTTTATCAACAGCCTTAGCCTCCTCCAGTTTAACAGAAAGCAATTTAGATACTCCATCATCCCCCATAGTCACTCCGTAAAGAATACTAGCCCTTCGCATTGAAGCCCTATTATGAGTAATAACTATAAACTGAGTTTTATGAGATAGGTCATCCAAAATTTCAGCCAACCTTTCAGAATTTGCTTCATCTAGAGCTGCATCAACCTCATCCAAAACTACAAAAGGTGATGGGTTGGCAGAAATTATAGCAGAAATAAGAGCAATAGCGGTCAAGGCTCTCTCTCCTCCGGACAACATAGAAATAGAAGAAATCTTCTTCCCTGGAGGTGTCGCCTGTATCTCAATGCCGGCTAGCCCAGTTGCATTATGTTTTTGTAAAAATTTAATTTTCTTAGCATCAATTGCTGATTTAAAAACTACTTCTTTTTTTTCTTCCTCTTCCCCCTGCCCTGAGCTTGTCGAAGGGTCTTCGTCTTTTTCCATAACTTTAATAATACGAGCCTTCCCTCCACTAAACAAAATTTTAAAATACTCTTCAAATTTAGTTTGAATTATTTTGAATTCTTTATCAAAAATTTCCTTAATCGTAATATCTAATTCTTTAATTATTTTTTCAAGTGAACCAATGGCATCGACCAAATCGGTGACTTGCCCGGATATAAAATCGTACCTTTCCTTTGTGCTAATAAATTCATTTTCAACTTCTGGATCAATCCCCCCAATATGTTCTAGATGTTTTCTGGTGTTTGAAATTTTATTTTTTAGTTCTTCAAGTTCAACATGTCCCTCGGCTCTAGTGTCACGAACTTCACGCATACCCCCAAGGTTTTGTCTTATTTCTACTTCCAGGTCCTCTAGCTTAGTTTCTCTTCTGGTTGCATTAATCTTGACCTCATTTAATTTATTTGTGATGATATTAATCTCGTTTTGTAAAGATTGAATGCTTCTCTGTAGGGAAAAAAGCTTACTTCTCTTTTCTTCTTCAGCCTGTGATATATTCTCAATCTTTTTCTTAACTTCGTTAATTCTAGAATCAACTGTCTGTAATTCTAAACTAAATTTATTAAGAGCCTCAGCTATTTCACTACTACTCAACTTGTTAGCACTTTGATCTATTCGTTCTTTTAGAGAACTCAATTCGTTTTTTAGTTGACTTAATTTTTCCTTTTTCAAAGAGGCTCTTTCTCTCTTTGAGGCAACTAGTAAATTTATTTCCGAAACGCGAGACAATACCACCTCTTTCTCTTCTATATATTTATTAATCATTGCTCTTGCTTCTGACAAAAACTTCACCTTTTCTTCATCATCTTCGTCGGTGGAAACTACTTTTTTTAAATCATTCTTTATTTGTACTAATATCTCTTTTACTTTTGCAAAGTCTTCACTTTCCTCAGCCTCTTTCAGTTTATTAAGAACCGAGTTAATTATATTTTTAATATCATCGCCGTCTTTATTTTTCGGGGATGATGAAAAAGAAAATATCCTATTATTGATATCGTTTATCTTTTTATCTAGCTCTCTTTTTTTGTTACTAAACTCTTCTAGACCCTGAGATTCTTTCCCGGCCTCAGTATCTGCAAATAAAATTTCTTCTTCCAATGACTCAATTTCTTTTTTCATGTCCGAAACTCTCCCTGTCAAAAAAGACAAATCAAATTGGCCCCTAGACTCTAAATCAACTTCATTTTCAACCTCGAGCCTAGCTATCTTTTTATTCAAATCATTTTTCTCAATTTGTAGTTTATTTAAATCTCTTTGCAATTGATTAAACTCTTCACTCACAGTATTTTCAGATTCCAAAACAGCTAAATTTTGGTTCAATTTTTTCATTGAATCCTCTTTGGTGTTTTTTTCTTTTTCAATTTCCAAATACCTTTTATTGAAATCTGAAAATTCATCGTTTATCTTGTGCCAAGTGTTTCTGTAATATACCAAGCTCAAACTTCTCAGCTCTTTTTCAAGTTCTTCTTTTCTCTGAATTTTATTAACCTGCCTAGTAAGACTTTTTAGTCTTGGCTCAATTTCAACCAAAATCATTTCCGCTTGATTTAGATTTTCATAGCTGGCTTTCAGTTTATTTAAAGCGTCATCTCTTTTTATTTGAAATTGTTTTACTCCAGTTGCTTCATCAAAAAATTCCTTACGCTCAGAAAGAGAAGCGCTTAAAAACCCCTCAACTGTTCCTTGCCCAATAACTGAATATGTCTTTTGACCAAACTTTGCCTTTGCGAGGAGCATCTGCACATCTGACAATCTAACACGACTATTGTTTATTAAATACTCACTATCTCCATTTCTAAAAAGTCTCCTAGTGATAACTAATTGAGAATAATCAATTGGGGCTTTTCTGTCTTCATTGTTTAGATGAAGAGAAACTTCGGCCATTCCCAGCTTGCCTTTCTTGTCAGAACCCGAAAATATCACATCTTCACTTTTCTTGCCACGCAAGGATTTCATACTTTGCTCACCAAGAGCCCAACGTATAGCATCGGCCACATTAGATTTACCAGAACCATTAGGTCCAACAACTGCCGTTAAGCCTCTTTTGGTGTCATTAAGCATACCAACAAAAGTTAGTTCATTTTTGTTAGCAAATGATTTAAATCCTTGGACTGATAGCTTTTCTAAATACATTATTTTATCATTAAGAAAAACACGGAAATGCCGTATTTATCCTTAATTATACAACATATTAAAATATATGACAAAAGACCTTTTCAGGCCTTCTTGATGTCATTAAAATAATATAAAATTATCCGACAAAAAATTTAAATATTTTTCTAATTACTAAGTATACAATAAAAAATATTAATAAAAAAAGAAAAATTGTATGACTTAAAAAGAAAATCAATACGTTTACAATTAAGAGATAAGTTTTTGAAAAAAGATTCTTAAAAAATACACTTATTTTATTCTTTACCTTCGCTTCATTTAGATCTTTAGGTAAATATTCACTTGTTATGGTTAAATCTGGAGGATTTGGGGCAATCTCGGTTGAAGAGGCTGTAGAGGTGGATTTTACTGTTTTTAACTGGACAATATTGTCTAGGCTATTATACAGGGTATCTGTAATCTTTTCTTCTAATTCCCCCTTTTTTGTCTCTAGCTTTTCTATTTGAGATATGCTTAAGCTATCAACCAAGCCATCAACTTTATTTTGAGTTATTTTATTTAAAAACCCCATAACAGAATCGTCTATTTTATCCAAAAACCCCTTTTCCTCTACTATTTGTATTTCAGATTCAACATCTTCATTGGGGGTTGTAGTAGATATAATTTGGTCATGCTCAAAAGGATTGGTTCCTTCAGCAATCTCTGCTAAGTCGTTTTTCCCGTCATTGTCATCGTCATCGTCAGCTATGTTGCCTATACCATCCTTGTCGTTATCAAAATCAATAAATATTTTACTTTTTGCAATCTGGGTCTCTTTAAAATCAATATCTGCAACAATATTTTCAATACTATTTATAATTGAAACATTTTTAATTTCAGCGCCGACTTCTATTTCTCCTTTTTCAGCCACCCAGTCTATCCAAACATTATGGGCGCCAGAATTGGCAGGCATTTCAAAACCTGTATCTCCAATAAAACCTTCATTATTAAAAAAATGAAGTTCACCAGAAATATTATACTGACTATTGTTGTAGAGAGCTGTATATATTTTCACTTCATCGTCAACAAAAACTGGATATTTTGAAAACCAAATAGGACCAGGAACAAAACCAGCATTATCAATATTTTCAATCGCCGCAAAAATAGCAAAAGGGGAAAATAGAATAAAAGAGATTATAAATATTTTCAAAATATTTTTCATATTATACTAATTGTAGCAGATAAGCTTGGAAACCAAAAATGTCACCAATTTGAGTCCGGTGACATTTTGGAAACGCTAAAGTTTAAAACCCTAACATTTTAAATCCCCATGCACGACCCACCGCCGCAAAGACGATGAATCATGTGTGGGAGCCAAGCTATAAATAGTACCTTGCTGGGCTATATACAACTTGGCTCTTTAGTTTTTGAAAAGAGCGGTAAATTTAGCAAAATAATTGGCTAAACTTATTACTTTATGATCTTTTTAGATCATAGAAAAGCACTCATAAAAGTAATTTTCTATAAGCTAAACTAGGAATATCTATTTAAATAGTAAGAATCGCTAAAATCGCTATTTATTACAGATTCATAATAAATATGATTTTTAGAGTTTTCGCTAAAATTTATCGATTTTTTCTCCAAAACTGAATAAAAGCTCGACAATATAAGCGCAGCTCCAATCACAACAAAAAAAGCAATGGACAAACTTAATACGAGTCCAGACCAACTGAACTCCTGCTCCATTGCTTTCTTTTTTATTAAATTGTACTGCCTCCAATTGATATGACTCAATTTGATCTCACTATAATCAGAAGCTACATGTGAGCTAATCATCTTTTTTTTATTTTTTATTTTTATTTTTGTCTATGATTATATAGTATCAAATATAAGCTATTTTGTCAACTGGGGATAAGTTTAAAACTTATGATTATTACCTAAAATTAGCTAAATTATATATTAATCCACTTTTTTATATCCTCAACTATACCGCAGTCAGGTAATTTGTCGGTATTAACTACAATCTTATCTAGAGTAGACCTTCTTATCTCTTTCTCGTACTCTTTTTGTTGAGAAATGTACCACTGCGGTGACTTTAGTATTTTTTCGTAATGTGGGTATAAATTTAATCTATCTTGAATTCTTTTCTCTATTACTTCAATTTTCTCTGGAAATTTAATAAAAACAATCTTAAAATTAAGGTTTTTTAGTTCATTTTCAATCTTTTGATAGTTCTTTTCTTCTTTATTATACAGTCTGTTGTAAATTAGGTCTGAAATATGAAATTTCTCTAAAATTATATTTTTATTATTTAATTCCTTGAAAATTTCTATATAATGTTCTAAAACTGCCGCCCCCTTATCGCTCCCAAATACACCATTATCACAATTAAACCAATGGCAACCATTTAAAATATTGTTGCTAGTATTGGCATCTTTCTCTAAATATTCATATACTTGAGACATTATCCAACTTTTGCCTGATAGTTCAGCCCCTTCAAAGATAAGATGTTTTTTCATAATTTTATATCATTATTTACGACATGATAAGCTAAAATGTACATTGCGGCATTCCAGGACTGACCTTTCATTCCTAGCGGTTTGTAGTTCTTTGAATTAAACCACTCGTTAAACTCCCAGTTGTTTTTTTTGTTTAGTTCGGCTAATCTTCGTAATTCTTTCTTTGCCAAGTCATGCTGACCGGCTTTTTCTAGGGCAATTATCCAAAACCCACCAACAAATGGCCAAATACCGCCATTATGATAGCAATTCGCTTTATTCAAACTTGGCTCTTCATCTAGATATTCTCTGTAATCTTGGTCTTTTTTTGTAATTTCAGGGAATAGTATTTTTACTGGATATTTTTTATTTGCTTTCTTATTTATTATATATCTTATTATTTCGTTAGATTTTTTATTCTCAGACACATTAAATAAAATTGCTAGAGAATTTGCAAAAACATCGCATCTGTCTGATGCATATCGATATGAAATATATTGCAGATAACATGGGATATTTTCTACATCTTTTTTTAAAAAATCCAGCGTTTTTCCCCTATATTCTTCTTTTTGTAAATATATTGATTTACTAGCATCTGCCTGATGAGGCAAGAATATGCTATTTAGCCCATCTAGAGCTAATTCTCTTTCGTCTTCATAGCCATAAAGGTGCAGAACTCGATACCACAAAACATTTGTATATAAAACAGCCCCATTGTTTGGCATATAGTCTGCCCAATCGCTTGCCTCGCCCTGTTCCAAAAGACCATCATTATTTGTATCTTGATAAAAAAGCCAATTGATTGCTTTTTCAATTTTGGGTTTTAGTGCTTTCTTTAATTCATTGTCTTCTGAGTGTTTATCATAAAAATCGACAGCAATTAGCCACCACAAAGTAGAATCAATACTTCCTAAATAATAGAAATAGGAATTTTCATTATCCGGGCTAATGGAGGATGGAATCTGTCCTAGACTTGTTTGGTGTTCGGAGAGGGTAGTTAGGCTTTTTCTAGCCACCTCAATCAAATCTTTGTTTTTTGAAGCGACCATTCCCATTGATGAAATCGAAGCATCTCGAGCAAAAATGTTTACATACATTTGTTCTCGAGCTTCTTCACCTGGGGTTGATGCCATTAACCCAAATTCTGTTGAATTTTTCAAAAGAAGCTCAACTGATTTTTCATAAGCTTCTTTTCTTATGTCTTTGAACATGTTATATATTGACTTTTTATCTATTTATGATATCTTATTATTATTCAATGTAGATCTTTTCAACAACTAACCAGGAAGAAAGGGAAAAAAAATGACTAAAGAGAGTTCTAGTGTTATGAGCGAAATTTCAAGCACTTTTACCCCGACTGCCACTGTTCAAGATAGTGACAGGCTGTGGGGGAGGTCAGTTGAACTCAACAATGTCCTCGGGAAAGAGGTGACTATCAATCCAAAAACTGAGCGTAACTTCAAGGTCGAAGGTCAACCAATGAAAAGTTTTGAAGTTACAACCTGTGACCGAGCAAGTAGTTACCGAGTAGCAACTAATTTTCTCACTACAATGTGTGAGCAAACAAGCAAAATGTTTGGCATCAAGTTTGTCCCCATAGACCCACCTCTTCAACATTTTTCAATCTAAACCTCGGTCTCTATAACTGGGGTTTTTTATTTGCCTATTATTCTATCTATCTTTCTTAAATATTTTGATTCAATTTGAAAATAATTCCAAGAATTTTGAATTTTTGCTCTACCTCCTTCAAAGATGTGAAAATCTGACCCACCGGTTTCAATAAAATCAAGTTCGTTAGAAAGGTATTGAAAATACATTACTGCTCCCAAAGAATGATGTGGAGATAAAACTTCTATGCCGTCTATTCCCATTTTCTTAAGATGCTCAAATTGTTCACGTTTAAGATGTCCATTTTTCCCTGGGTGATTTATAATTAATTGACCACCAATTTTCTTTCTTAATTTTATAATCCTATTTATATTAACATAACTCTCATTCAAGACACCATATTTTTTATTTTTTAAATACTCCATCATTATATCTTCTTCGCGAGGATTCTTTATTTCTAAATCATTTTCAAATATTTTTTGATTTTTTTTTGATTTCCACATTTCATATACTATCCCATTAATAGGAATGTAGTGATTATGAGAATCTAAAACTTTCTCTACATTTAGTTCTATTCCTTTTTTTTCAATAACCTTACATAATATTCTCCTAACACTTGCTCTTCTTCTGATTTGGGTTTGTCTCAATAATGCGTGTAGTTCGGGACTGGCGTCATCAAAATTATACCAAAGTAAGTTAAATCTTTTATGACCCAGCTTAACATATAGCTCTAGCCCAACTATCGACTTCATTCTCCTTTTTTTGCATGCTTTCTTAAACTCATCAAGACCTGCTACTGTATTGTGGTCAGTTAATGAGGCAATTTTTACTCCATTTGAATACGCAAAATTTGCTACCCCCGTTGGAGTTAATTGTCCATCAGAATATGTTGAGTGATGTTGAAGGTCTATCCTCATATTAACTTTTTTTAGTAATTTTTAATTTCCTTTTTACTTCTTTAATTAACATATCTGCTCTTTGTGGCTGTGGATGGTCCATTAATAATAAATGAGTAGCTGTTCGTAATGATGTCCAATTATAATACATTTCTATCCTTTCCTCCAAAGATTCTGTCATTTTTATTTTAGCATTTTTAAGGTAGGCATCCAAAAATATTTTTTTTAATTTATTCCCATATCGCCTGTCGTTTGTTTTTCGCTTTGACATGTAAAATAGTTGCTGTAAAAATGAACCAATGTCTCTTGCTGGATCAGAGAGGCTCATATCAGCAAAATCAATTACTCCTATTTTCTTTTTACCCATTTTTATAATATTTTCAGGGTGAGCGTCACCATGAACTAGACAATGTTTGTTGTTTGGATTATTTAGGTATTTATTTTCTTTTTTAATAAAAATGGCATAAGCTTTTTCATAAATATATAAATATTTTGGATATTGATAAAATATTTTCTCAAATAATTTCTTCTCTCCAGGAACAACTGTTTTTATTCGGCTATTGTTTTTATTAAAGTTCCTAGCTCCTTCTGTGTTCAGGTTGTGCAGTTTAGCAAACCAGGATGCCACCTTTGGCAATATTTCCTCAACGTTTTTCCTGTCGTCCTCTTTAATATAATAATATAAGGTGTGTCCTTTTACCCCCCTATAGAACGTTGCCCTAAATTCGTTTGAATAAAAAAGAGGGTGTGGAATAGAAAGATGGCCCTTTGAAAAACTATTTTCCCACAAATATTTTAAAACTGCATGAACATTTTTCCTTGGTTCAGAGTCATGAGCAGAGCAAAAAATTGGAAGTTCTTTTATTTTTCCCTCTTTTGTAATAAAAACTGTTTTAAACTCTATAACAACATGATAATAATACTTACCCCAAATACCTTTTTTGTGCGGGATAATTTTAATTGATTTTATTTTATCAAACTCTGGGTAAAGAGGTAGAACTTTTTTTGTAAATAGCTCCTTAACAAATTTTTCGTCAAAGAGTTGATAAATTTTATTCATAATAATAATTTATTTCCAATAAACCTGCCAATGCTTTTCCCAGATTTTGTATCTTAACTCTGAGGCCATTTTTTCTATTTCAATTTTTATATCCTTTGTTTCTTTG
Organism: Patescibacteria group bacterium; assembly: GCA_027858235.1. Taxonomy (NCBI): domain Bacteria; species Patescibacteria group bacterium. The sequence goes on from JAQIDC010000015.1 coordinate 26,510, forward strand.
TTAGCCAAAGATCTAACTGCTCTTGTCAGGTCGTTTATTCCCCTCTCTATCTCATCTGGGTTCCAAGTTACTCCTGAAAATAACATAAAATCCTTTTCACTTGCCCACCAGTAGTTGCAGCTAATAAGACCCCGTACCAAATGCCATCTAGCCCAGTAAAAATTATCGTCATCTTTATAATCATAAACTGCTGTGTAGGCTATCTTTTGCATTTCCCAGAGTCTCATTTGTATTTTGTTTTTTTTGTTATACCAAACAAAAAAAGGTTGGCCCCGCTTTATTTCAGCTTCAGATGAGTTCCAATTACCTGAAATCGGTTTTATTTTTTCTATTTTTGTTTGCGTACCAATATAGTCTGATATTTTTTGCGTTTCCAGCCCAGCTCTTTTAAGCAGTTTTTCAAATTCACCTGTATGGTCTATATGACGCAAGCCATATAACTCTCCGTCGCTTGCTGTTATGACTGTTTTTTCTTCACCTGCATCAAGTAACTTAGCTATTTTTTGAGGAACATAAGTATTTGATTCACTTCTCGTACGAATGACTAACTTTAGACCACTATTCTCATCCCCGTAAATTTTCCCAACATCCGTTTGATTCAATTTACCATTGCAAATAATTTCATCAACTATTATCCACTCATAGCCGAGCTCTTTTATTGATTTGGCCACAGATGGACTGTAGGCCATTTCAGGCAAGAAGAATCCCTTTGGTTTATACTTATCACTGAGATATTTTTTTAAAATCTTTTCATTCTCCTTAACTTGTCTAACAATCTCCTCTTTTGGCATTAGGGGTAATATTGGATGATACATGGCTGTGCCTGTCAATTCAATTTGTCCTTTTTTAACTAAAGAAAATAATCTTTGAATTAACTCATGCTCCCCCATTTCTTCCCACCTTTGAATAAGGCAACCTGCAACATTAAAAGTAAAATTAATATTTTTATTTTCCTCTAAAGCTCTTATTATTCTTTTATAGCTTTTTTCTGTTGCCTCTTTAATGTTATGGGTATCTGTATTTACTGGTTGATACAGGTGTAAGAAATTTATCCACTTCATATTATTTATGGTTACCGTTCATTTTTATTGCTTTTCTAAATAGAACCACATATTTGCCTGCTGGGATTTCCCAAGAGCTAGAGTTTTTCATTGCTCTTGAAACAAGATTTCTCCAATTACTTTTGTATTTATATGTCTCAAGCGCCCTAATAATAGCCGCGTGAAAAGAAAATTCATTAAAGGACTTAAAAACAAAGCCTGTTCCATTCTCTTTACTAGGCGAATAGTCCACAACTGTATTGTGAAGTCCACCAACTTTTCTGACAATTGGAATACAACCATATCTCATTGCTATTAACTGATTTATTCCACATGGTTCATGATGAGAAGGAAGCAAAAACATATCAGAGGCAGCATAGATAAGAGTTTCTATGCTTTTGTTGCCAGTAAAAGGAATCCAAATAATTTTCTTTGGATATTTTTTTTTATACTTTTTTAGAGTGCTTATATAATTTTTATCGCCGTCCCCGAGTATAATAAATTGAATATCCATTCTTACAATTGATTCCATTAGATTTTCAATTAACTCAAAGCCTTTTTGAAAAGTAACCCTTGAAGTAGCACAAACCAAAGGAATATTTGAATTAACTGGAAAGCCTATTTTTTTTTGTAAAAATTCTTTGTTTAGTTCTTTTCTGTGAATCTTTGAAAAATTATAATTTTTATACAAACCCCTGTCACTCACTGGACTGTAGGCATTATAGTCAATCCCATTCACTATCCCAAAGACACGTTCTTCTCTGTTTTTTAAGATTCTATGTAAATCTTGTCCAAACTTTTTGGTTAATATCTCATCTCTATATTGTTCTGAAACTGTGTTAATAATATCAGCCGATAGTAATCCTCTTTTGGCAAAATTAATATACTCAATGTCTGGGTCGTTTATATGGGGGAGTCTTTTTTTGCCGTAATCTTTTTTGCTAAGTGGTGTATCCCACCAATTTTGACCAAATTGAAAAACTAAATTATGTATAGTAAATATCGTTTTAGCATGACTAAGTGTTTTTGAATATCTAAAATCGGTTTTTAGATAATAAGGGATGAGGCCGGTTTGCCAATCATGACAATGAACAATATCTGCTTCAAATTTAAGAAGAGAAATTAATTTTAGAGAGGCAACATTAAAAATTAAAAATCTTGCATTTTCGTGACCTGACCCATACAAAGATTTTCTTTTTGAGAAATACTTTTTCACTTCTACAAAATATACTGGGAGATCTTCCATTAAATACCCTTTCCAATAATTTACATTTACTGTTTCTTTAGAATTTAAAATAACATTAACATTTTCATAAACTATTTTTAGATTATGTTCCTTTTTATCAATAAGTTGTCCATAAAGCGGGGTTATAGCTATAACATCATGACCTAGTCTATTTAGGGCTTTGGGAAGACTTCTGGCCACATCAGCAAGACCGCCTGTTTTTGAAAAAGGAGCTATTTCTGATGAAACTGAAACTATTTTTAATTTTGCTTGCATAAATTATTTATAATTAGAGGCACAAATAGCTACAGCCAAAGCATCGGCTGCATCATCTGGTCTTGGAATTTCCTCTAAATTAAGAATCATTTTTACCATTCTTTGAATTTGAGCTTTATCAGCTCTACCATAGGTTGAAACTGCCTGCTTAACTTGCAAGGGTGTAAATTCTACTAATTTAGCCTTACTCATTTTCGCTGCCAATAAAACAACACCTCTGGCTTGCCCAACAATAAGGGCGGTTTTTACGTTTTTATTAAAAAACAATTCTTCAACAGCAATAATGTCCGGTCGGTGCTTTTTGATTATTTTATTTAAATCAATAAATAGTTTCTCTATCCTGCTCGCTAAATCTTCTTTTGGGCTAGTTTTAATTGAGCCATATTCAAGGCAAAGCAATTTACCATTTTGTTCTATTCTAATAATACCAAAGCCTGTGTCAGCAATCCCGGGGTCAATTCCTAAAATTATTTTAGTCATTTAAATGTTTAAATTTGAGTAATAATCGGAAACATCTTCATCATCTTCAAGGGATTCTATAAATTTTTCAATTTTATCCTCATCCTTTTTTTCTGGAGTGACGTCTTCTTTTGCAACATATTCTATATCTGCCGATTCTGTGTTTATATTTTTTTCTTCAAGGAACGTTTTTATCTTGGACAAATCATTCACTGGTAAATATATTGTTATTCCTTCATCTTCCTGTTTAATATCTTCTGCTCCAAGATCAATTAATTCCAATTCCATCTCATCATCAATTTTCCCTTCAGCTAAATTTTCTTTCAGTATCATAACAACACCCTTCATTTCAAAATTCCACATTACCGACCCTAATGAACCGCTTCCTTTTGAAAAAAGATGACGAATGTTTGCAGCACTTCTATTTTTGTTGTCAGTTAATACTCTTAAAACAAATTGTGAATTAGCAGGACCAATTCCTTCATAAATAAGTTCTTCAATTCTTCCTCCCTCAAGCTCACCCGTCCCTCTTTTAATTGCTTTTTCAATATTGTCCTTTGGCATGTTGGCTGCCTTGGCTTTATCCACTGCAAGACGCAAGGAAAAATTAGTATCAAGGTCGCCACCTTTATCACGAGCGGCAATGTTTATAAGCTTGGCGATTTTTGTAAACACAGCACTCCTCTTGGCATCTTTAGCTCCTTTGGCTCGTTTTATTGTTGACCATTTGGAATGTCCACTCATATTCAAAAATTAAATATAAATAAAAAACTCATAGCTTAATTTTATTTGCTATAAGTTCTACTGACAAGGTACCATTTTTATTTTGAAAAATCAAGAGCTCACTTCTAAAAATAGCTCTTCAAACAAAGTCTTTCTATATTAGTTTTTTTCTTTGTATCTTGATATACTAACTATATCAAAATTAATTAAACTATATGAATCTAGATAATATCAAAGAAATTTCAAAATTAGACAAAGACGAGGTTGCTAAATCAATTTCTCTTTTACCAGAACAGATTAAACAAGTTCTTGGTGACACAAAAAATATTAAACTTCCGGAATCTTACAAAAAGTGTACAAAAATTATGATAAATGGCATGGGTGGTTCAAATCTTGGTGGCTGGGTCTTAAAAAGACTATTTTCTGATCAGCTAAAAGTTTCTGTAGATATTCTTGATGGATATACTGTTCCAAAATCTGTCGACAAAAACACTTTATTCCTTTTTTCTTCCTACTCCGGAACAACTGAAGAAGTTTTAAGTACCTACAAAGAAGTTAAAAAAAGAGGAGCGAAAATGTTAATATTAGCTTCTGGAGGACCTCTCTCTAAAAGAGCTCAAAAAGACAATGTTCCTGGTTTTGTTTTTAATCCTTTATTTAATCCTTGCACCCAGCCACGAATTGGCCTTGGCTATTCTTTGTTTGGATTAATTTATTTATTCGTAAAACTTGGATTTATAAAAATTAGTAAAAATGAAATTGCTGAAATATTAGCCTTATTAGAAAAAAATAATTTAGAGTTGTCATTGTCTGTTAAAATAAACAAAAATAAAGCAAAAAAAATGGCTCTCAAGATGCATGGTAAAATGCCAATTCTAGTTGGCTCAGAATTTCTAATGGGCAATATCCATATTTTCAGAAATCAGATTACAGAAACATGTAAAACTTTCTCTACTTTTCTAGAGCTCCCCGATCTAAACCATTTTGCAATGGAGGGATTACAATATCCTCATTCTAATCAAAAAAATATGCTTTTCTTTTTTATCGACTCAGAGCTTTATCACAAAAGAATATGGCAAAGAGCAATTCTTACAAAAAAAGTAGTTAAACAAAATAAAATAGAAGTCCTTGATCACAAGCTTTCAAGCAAAACAAGATTACTCCAATCATTTGAACTATTACAATACGGAACATGGCTTAGCTATTACTTGGGCATACTAAATAATGTAAATCCGTCTGAAGTTCCTTTTGTCTCTTGGTTTAAAAAAGAACTCTCTAAACATCCTTTTAGAAGCTAAAATTAGCCTATCTATTGACTTATAGCTCGGATTGTTATAGTCTAAATTAATATTAATTCAGACTATATGTACAGTGTTATTCTTTGTGGTGGTTCTGGAACAAGGCTTTGGCCATTAAGTCGAAAGAACTTCCCAAAACAATTTTTAAGCCTTTACTCTGACAACTCTTTACTACAAGAGACTTTTTTGCGCATGACAAAAATCATGCCAAAGGAAAATATTTTCTTTGTCACCAATAATGATAATTTTTTTAATGTTCTCAACCAAATCAAAGAAATCGAAAAAGACTTTACTGAAAAACAAATTATTATAGAACCAGCTAGTCTAAACACAGCCCCAGCAATAGCTCTGTCCGTAAAATATTTACTTGAAAAAATAAGGATTAATCAAAATGCTCCAATTATTTTTCTCCCCTCTGATCATTATATAGGAGAGAATGAAGAGTATTTATCAATAGTCAAAAAAGCACTCTCTGATGTAGATGATAAAATTGGAACTATTGGAATAAAGCCATTAAGTCCAGAAACTGGATACGGATATATTAGAAAAGGAAACCCGATAAACTCATATCGAAAGGTGGTTGAATTCAAAGAAAAGCCCGACAAAATAACAGCAAATTTTTACCTACAATCTGGACAATACGTCTGGAATGCAGGAATGTATATTTTTAATTCTAAAACTTTTGTTAATGAATTAAAAAAACACGAACCAACAATTTACAAGCTTCTTGTAAGCGACTATGAAAATTTTGTAAAAGAGTTTGAAACACTACCTAGCATCTCGATTGACTTTGCTATTTCAGAAAAATCAGATAATGTTGTTGTGATAGAAGGTGATTTTGGATGGAGCGATATTGGCTCTTTTGATTCCCTGGCTGAACTTAGTTTAAAAAATGGCAATAGAAAAGGAAAACACATTAGCTATGATTCAAAAAACATTTTCACTCATTCTCAAACAAATAAACTAATAACAACAATAGGAGTAGAAGATCTAGTAATTATTGAAAATAACGACAGTATACTTATTCACAAAAAAGGAAGAGGTGAAGATGTTAAAAAAATTGTTGATATCCTTAAAAAAGAAAACTCAACTTCACTAGAAGACAATTTAATTGTTCACAGACCTTGGGGGAAATTTGAAGTTTTAATCGATGACAAGTTTCATAAAGTAAAAAGAATTACCGTTTATCCTGGAGAAAAACTAAGTTTACAATCTCATTATCACAGATCTGAGCACTGGATAGTTGTTAAAGGAATTGCAACCATAATAAACAATGATAAGGAAATATATTTAAGAGAGAATGAAAGCACTTTTATCACCCCAACCTCAAAACACCGACTAGAAAACCCTGGAAAGATAAACTTAGAAATAATCGAAGTCCAAACTGGCAGCTATTTAGAGGAAGATGACATCATTAGATATGATGACATATACAAAAGGAGTTAATAGGCTCCCCGTCAAACAGTGTGATAGTTTAATATGAAAGAAAGTGGTAAAAAGGCCAGAGTCATTTTGGCAATATAGTTATCAATATTCCTAAAACCAAAAGATACTCTTTTAATCATTTTAATTTTTGTATGACAACCTTCGGTAAATCCATTGGTTGTTTTGTTTTCAAAATAGTTAAG
>JAQIDC010000016.1 GCA_027858235.1 Patescibacteria group bacterium
TATGAATCTGGGAAAACGAAGAGGAATATATCAAGTGTCCGAGGGCACAGTGATCTCAGAAGAGCTATCAAAACAATTGCCCTGGCTCAAATCGGCAGGAGGGGGAATGAAAAAGGAAAAGCATATTTTGAGAAAAAGACAAAAGAAGGAAAAAGCAAAAAACAAGCTTTAAAATGTTTAATGAGACAGAATATTAAAATAGTGTTTAGCATGATGAAAGAGCAAAGAGAATATTATAGTTAAAACAATTTCTACAATATCTCAAAAAAACTTGACTTAATATATCTGACCCCAATAGTTCACAAAGAGGTCGTCCTTTCGGTGTTAATACATGGATAATAAAAATATCTTCAAAGTTGGGACTAAATTCCACACTTAAACCAAGAGGAAGACCAAAAAAAGGTACCTGACCCCTTTAAATTCTCAATATGTTTTATATATTTTTTCTAGCATTGTTTTTAGTTAATATTTTGTTTTTTGTGTTTACTCCTCACAAAGAAGAAGCAGGAAAACCCGAATTCCAATTTAACAAAAGCGATGATTTTAACGGGACTCTAGGAAGATAAACAGATTCTAACTTCCTCCAGCTCCCGGAGCTACGAAATTTAGCCCTAATACTAGGGCTATTTTTTTATACCCCGAATCGAACGCTCGAACCTTTTGAGGTAATTTGGTATAATTAGAGTAGTTTAATAATTAAATTGGGATATGAAAATAATAAAAATAATTTTAGTATTATTAGTGGTATTTTTTGTGTTTGGAATTGGTTTTATACTCAAGATAGATAGTGCTATTTCTGACGGTTTTAGTAAATTTATTCAGTATTACCAGAAAGATGTTCTGCCTTTTTATATATTTCTATTGAAAATATTATCTTTGGTCTCCGGTGGATTTTTAATAAGAAGTATTTTAAAAAACTATTCTTTAAGAAAATATTCGTCTTTTATAGCGATGCATTCTGTTGTATTCGTTACTGCTATTTTACTGTTTTTTCCAAATCCAATTATTAGTGATGAAATAAAAATAAAAAAATTAGGGGGAGTTACAGAGGAGTCGTGTGATAAGGGGAAATCAATTTTTCCTTGGGCAACCCATGAATATTATTACTATCCAAGTAAATGTTTTACGTTTTATAATAAATGCGATAAAATTGATGAGGTTTTCGGTTTGAGATTTCCTGAATTTAATTGTTATAAGGATCAAGGAGTAAAATTTGAAACTAGAGAAGATTGTGAAATATTGAATAATAAAGGTTCAAAAGAAAAGTGTCTTGCAACATTTATTTTAGCAGAAGAAGATATTAGCAGATGTCTCTCTGGAGATTATCCCGAAAGGATAATGGGACAGGATTTTCGTAACTTTAATTCTTGTCTTATGAGCACCTTTCAGATAAGCACAATCCTGTTGGCTTCTGACAGGGAAAAGGAGAGGCAATTAAATTTATCTCAATGCAATGAATTAACTGACATAAAAAAAGATAGCTGTTTTTCTAACATGGCACGAATGTATGAGGAAATTGAGTTTTGTGACAAACTTTCAAGCAGTATTCCTGGTCTAAAGCAGAGGTGCTATGAGTATATAAATAAATAAATTATATTATTGGTAACTTAATATAACAGGTTCTAACATCGTCCAGCTCTCGGGACTATCTAAGAATACGAAGATAAAGGCGAAGATAAAGGGGTCAGGTACCTTTTATCTCTTTGGAATATAGACTTTAAGTATAGATAGAGTTTTAGGATGGAAAATAAGAAAGATAAATATATAATAATATCGCAGTTCGATGATGAGGGACTGTGGTCAGAAGGAATGCAAAAAACAAGACCTGACCCCTCTAGCTCTTGACCCCTCTAGCTCTGACCCCTCTAGCTCTGAAACTCTGTGGCAAAATTTTCGACCGACAGGTTAAAGTGATTCTCCAACAGAGAAATATTGTTTTTGAAGAGTCAGGTCTTGCTATGATTCTTATGAACTTTCTATTACAACAACAAACTATAAATTATGACAATATATTCTCAATCAAAAACAGAGCCATCCTTGTGGGGTTATTTATCCTTGTAGCATACGGTGTTTTGACTAGTGCTATAACACAATCGCAAATCATTGTTATGTTTGCTGACGCAATAAGTGCTATTACAGTTATTTTGATTGCCGTTCTAACGTATCCATTGTTTAAACATGTAGGGAAGTCTCTTCTTTAATTTATTTATATTCTTCTTCATCCAACTTGTCTGCTGCTTCGGTGGTGGACACTGATTTACTTATAAAGAATAATCTAACGATTCCCCAAGCAATTAACCAATAAACTAACATTGCTAGTATTGTGGTCCACTCAATGACAACACTATCAACTCTAGTGATGTTAAAAACATTCATGAATGGAGCGACAAAAGGATAACTGACTTCGTAAATAAAACTACTGAAGCCAGCCGAACTATTTGCTGCCAAGAACTTTAAGATAAAGCGAAAGGCTAATACAAGCTCGAGTAGTCCGAGAATATACCAAACTATTTGTGTCCCATGGTATAGAGACTTGGTTGTACGAGATACATGAGAGTCCATATGTTTATATATTTAGTTAATAAAATTTATTGAAATTAGTTTTGTAAAAGTCATCGTGTCTTTATTGGTAATAAGTTATATATTTATTATATATCAAACCACCAGGGTGATTGACCCACCTTTATTTAAAAGACTAAATTTAAACTACTCCTAGTCTCAACTAAGCTTTTCTAAGTGCAATGACTATTGCTATCAAGATAACTGCTCCGAGTAGAGCCACGAGAAAGCTATAAAGATTAAATCCAGATACTCCACTGTATCCGAAAAATCCCATAACCCAACCGCCGACAACCGCGCCGACAACACCGATAACGATATTGAGTAGTAAACCTTCATTTGTGCCCATAATTATTGATGCAACCCAACCGACAATTGCACCAAGAATAATCCAAATTAAAATTCCCATAATGTTTTGTTAAATTATTATATATTTTTAATTATATTATAATAGTATTAAAGTTAGATTAATTTTCAATAAAAGCTAACAATATAATTTAAGGAATGAATTAGTTCGAATACCTGTCTCCGAGCAAGACAAAATATAACATTAATGCTACACTTAAAATACAATATCCGTGATTAAGCGGAAAAAATTGCTCTAATTATTGAGCACGGACTCGAACTTATTCTGTCATTAGATGCTTTCATTGGTGGCTATCTCAAGAACTCGGGTCACTAAAATTATGAATAAAAATACACAACAAGGAGCTTCGAGCTTCAATGGTCTTGGAATTGCACCAAAAATTCTAACAATTCTAACTGAGTTGGGCTATACAACTCCAACTCCTATTCAATTGAAATCGATTCCGCTTAGTCTTGAAAGAAAAGACATGGTTGGGATAGCGCAAACGGGAACAGGGAAAACCCTTGCTTTTGGCATTCCCATGATTCAACTTTTGGCTATTCACAAAGGAATGGGCTTGGTTGTTTTACCAACACGTGAACTTGCATTGCAAGTTGATGAAAATCTAAAAACAATTGGAAAGAAAATTGGGCTAAGAACATCGGTGCTAATAGGAGGGGAGCCAATTAACAAACAACTTAAATCATTAAAAAATAAACCACATATTTTAATTGCCACTCCTGGAAGGTTGGTCGACCACACAGAAAGACGTTCTGTAAATCTGAGCACAGTTAAGATATTGGTTTTAGATGAGGCTGATATGATGCTTGATATGGGGTTTTTGCCTCAGATAAAAGCTATTTTGAAACAAATTCCAAAGCAGAGACAAACGATGCTGTTCTCAGCCACCATGCCAACACAAATAGTACAAATAGCATCTGAATATATGTCTCTGCCAACAAGAATAGAAGTTGCTCCGGCTGGAACTTCTGCTGAAAATGTTGAGCAAGAAATAATTGTCATAAACAAAGAAGATAAAATTGAGCAAATTAAAAAAATACTATCTGAAACAAGGGGGTCAGTTTTAGTATTTATGAGAACAAAACATACAGCTAAATCGCTTACAAGGAAAATTAATCAAGCTGGTTTTACTGCTGCTGAAATACATTCTAATAGAAGCCTACCTCAACGTAAAAAAGCATTAGAAGGATTTAAAATGGGGCAATATAGAGTATTAGTGGCAACAGATATTGCTGCCAGAGGGATAGATGTTAAGGAAATTGAGTTAGTTGTCAATTTCGACCTTCCTGAAAAATCTGAAGATTATGTTCATCGTATTGGACGAACTGCACGAGCCGGCAAAAGCGGTAAAGCTATTTCATTTGTCATGCCTAATTAAATAAAAGATCTTCGAGATATTGAGAAATTAATTCACAAAACTTTAAAAATAAACAAAACAAAGGAGGAATTAAATGAGTTGAAAAATTTGCCTTCACCTAAGAAAAACTCGCAAAGAAGAAATTTTAATCCAGTGAGAAAGGAAAGAACAGCTAGAAAGCCATTCGAGGCAAAAAATAAACCAGCAGAAAAATCCACAACTCAGGTTAAAAGAAAACCGTATAATAAACTCAATTCAAACAGAAATACTAGTTATTCACAAAGATTTAAATCATCAAAATAAGGTATTTAAAAATATTACTGATAATAATTATTTGTAAAAAGGTTCGAACATCGTTCAACATCCCTAGCAGATATTGACAAAAACTATAACATATGTTATAGTTTTTTGTTGTTTGATTTTTTACATAAGTTAACAGTCTATCAAAAGGAGAAAAACCATGAAATCTTTCATTATTGTGCTTGTGTCTATCCTTTGTGGGTGTTCTACTTCTTATATGGAGCCACGTTTGTATATCGATGAATTTGGCACAATAAATGAGGTGGAGAGGTCGCTCGAAGAAATGAACAATCCAAAAAATTGGAAATCAATCGGGCAAAATGAAGTTGTTACGATTTGTAACAAGAAAATTGAATGCCTTAATGGGTGTACTTCAGGTAAGCAGTATACAATTAAAAAGTATGTTCCCAAAAGCATAAATATGTATAGACTAATTGTTTATAAAAATGATTTTGGGAATGAGGAGATATTCCTAGTTGAGAATCTCCCGTACGAGAATGAAGAAGAAAGGTTAATAAATATTCTTGATAGAATTGACCCGTAGTGAACTATTAGAAAACAACACGCCACCAATGCTTTATGCTGAGGTGGCTTTTTCTTTGACTATAAAAAGGTTCGGACATCGTTTAACATCCCTAGCTAATGAGAATACCGCCACATTTTGACCAGTTTTTTATAGTAATAATTATAGTACTTGTTTTATCTAGAATATTTAAATCAAGTCAAGTCATTAAGCTTGTCAGGAGAAGTGTTTAAAATAAACTCACATTTTATAGAAATGGATAAAATTAGGTATTCTAATACGTAATTCTTTTTATTAACATATATTTAATCAATATATAATACTATAAAAATATAAGGATTTGTTCTTTTTCCTTAAAGTTGGTATAATTTAGCTATGAAAAAGAGATTTTTTATTATTGAAGACGATGTCAATATTCTTTATGCCGTGCAAGCTCAGCTACGAGTAAACCGCTATGATACATTTATAGATAATGGGATTCATGGGATTGAGACATTGATTGACAGTATTCAAACTGAAATGCCAGATTATATAATTCTTGACTTGATATTACCTCATGTCGATGGATTTGAGTTATTGGAACAAATAAAATCAAATAATATTATTTCATCTATACCTGTTTTTATATTTACTAATCTTAGCGACGAGGATACCAAGACAATTGTGGAAAAAATGGGCGTTGACTATCATTTTATAAAGTCAGAAATGAATGTTGAACAGTTCGTAAAAAAGATTTTAAAAATTATTCAAAATAAAGCAAAATTAAAAACGTTATGAAAAAGATGTCTGTAAAAAAAGCGGTTTTTATCCTTATTTTTGTCGCAATAATTGGCATTATTATCATTTCTGTTTTAGCAAACAAAAACAAATCGAAATTTGAATATACGACACAAACAATTCAAAAATCAGATCTTATTCAAACTGTTTCTGAGACAGGCCTCATAAAAACAATAGATTCATTTGATATTAGTTTTGAACTTGGCGGTAATATAAAAAATGTTTTAGTGAACATAGGGGATGTTGTGAAAAAAGACCAGTTATTGTCCGAGCTTGATCATACTGATTCTGATATTAGATTGAGCCAAGCAAGCGCCAGCCTTGATATTGCTAGAGCTAATTTATCTAAACTTCAAACTGGGGCAACAAGTCAAGAAATTGCTATTTACACGGCTAATTACAATAGAGCAAAAGCTAGTTATGACTCAACCTTGGTTGACCTTCAAAAATATAAAATAACCTTAGTTGAAAATACAGCACAAGCCCAAAAGACGCTTAGTGATTTAGAGGATGATTCTCCCTATACAATTACAACTTATGAACAAGCCCTTGAAACTGCTGAATCAAATTTAAGTAACACAAAAATTACCTACCAAAAAGCTATTAACGATTCAGTTAGCATATCTCTCACTAGCTCGGAAGCCCAAGCGTCTTTAATAAATAATGCTCTTGATCAAATCAAATCAATTCTTGATAATACGGACATTGAGGATTACCTGTCTGTTATGAATAAAACATATTTAGCAGAAGCAAAACGAGCACATGAAGAAGCAGGAAAGATGCTCATCTCTGTTAATGCAAATACTGCTATAGCTAAAAATACTCCTGACAAGAACATCGTTTCATCTCTTTTGGTTGAGGTCCAAAATACTCTCAATAAAACATATCTTTCTTTGAGTAATATGTTTTCCGCATTGGAAAATTCTGTAACTTCATCTTCATTTTCTAAGACCCAGTTAGATGCTCTAAAGGCTATTGTTAACACACAAATTAGTATAATTAACACAAGCATTAGTAGTGTTCAGTCTTTAAGTCAGTCACTAGATAGTGCTATTTTAACTTACAATACAAATGTTGATGCTGCAAACAATAATCTTGCTCAAGCAAGAGCCAATTTAGATAATGCCCTAACCAGCGCTAAAAATAATTTAGCCAACGTAATAAATGGAGGAGAACAACAGTTGGCAACGATTGAGGCACGTGTCGATTCAGCTAATCAATCTCTACTTGTATCACAGGCCGAACTAAACAGGATTAAGTCACCTGCACGAACAGAGGATTTAAGTCTTTATCAAGCACAGTTAAAACAAGCCCAAGCAGAAATTAATTCCATAGTAAATCAAATTGAAAAAAGTAAGTTAAAATCACCGGTAGACGGTATCGTTTCTAAAATTAATTTCGAAGCTGGTGAACAATATATACTTGGAAGACCAATGGCAACGCTAATTTCAGGAAATGGTTCTGAATATAAAATTGAAGTTGATATTTCTGAGTCTGATATTCCAAAAGTAGAAATTGCTGACCAGGTTTTAATTACACTTGATGCCCTTGGAAGCGACGTAAAATTTCATGGTTCAGTCAAATTTATTGAACCTGCTGAAACTGTAATTCAAGACGTAATTTATTATAAAGTTGAGATTGTTATTGATAATAATAACGAAAATATCCATTTAGTGAAACCAGGGATGACAGCCAATACAGATATTACAACTAATGAAATGAAAGATATTATAACCATTCCAGGAAGAGCTATTATCGACAGAAATGGAGATGGAAAGTTTGTTAAAACATTTAACAACGAAATTATTGATGAAAATAAAGTAGAAGTCGGTATAATTGGTGACGGGGGAATGGTTCAAATCATTTCTGGTCTATCTGAGGGGGATGTGGTAGTAACTTTTACAAAAGAAAAATAAATGCTGATTAAACTAGAAAATATAAAAAAAGAGTTTGCAAATGACGAGATTATTACAAAGGTTCTTCATGGTATTTCTTTTGAAATAGATAAGGGTGATTTTGTATCTATAATGGGACCGTCTGGCTCAGGGAAATCAACATTGATGCATATAATTGGTCTTTTGGATAAAGCTACTTCTGGCGATTATATTTTAGAAGGAGGAGATGTTACCGCTCTAGATGATGAACAGCTTGCTTTTATGCGTAACGAGAAAATAGGGTTTGTTTTTCAGTCTTTTAACTTGCTTGCAAAGTCTACAGTTTTGGAAAATGTTATGCTCCCTTTGGTGTACTCTTCTAAAAAGGGAGATGCCGAAGAAAAAGCTAGAAAAGTATTAGATCAAGTTGGTCTTTCTCACCGAGTTGATTATATGCCGAACCAAATATCTGGCGGTGAAAAACAAAGAGTAGCCATCGCTCGTGCCCTAGTAAATGAACCTTCGGTTATATTCGCTGACGAACCAACCGGAAACCTCGATTCAAAATCAGGCATTCAGATTATGGAAATATTACAAAAACTAAACGAAGAAGGCAATACAATTATACTCGTAACACATGAAACTTTTACAGCTGAACACGCAAAGAGAATTATATATATAAGAGACGGGCTCTTGGAGTCTGATACTTTAGTTAAAAATCGTAGACTTGCTCACGATGGCAACACGCTCAAATAAATGATTCTTCAAATTAAACAAGCAATAAAAAGCCCTATCCAATCTCTCTTGGCCAATAAAGTCAGGAGTTTTTTAACAATCCTGGGTATTGTTATTGGTGTGTCTGCTGTTGTAATAATTATGGCCGTTGGTTCTGGTGCTCAGAGTTTAATTTTATCTCAAATTGAAAGTCTTGGTTCTGACTTAATTGGTGTATTACCAGGGAATTCAGGCGACGGTGCTCCAGCGAGTGCTATGGGCATCGTTGTTACCACACTAACCTATGATGATTTGCAGGCTATTAAAAATAAAAATAATGCACCAAATATAATTGATGCGACAGCTTATGTAAAAGGATTCTCAACAGTTTCTTGGGGTTCTAATTCATACGATACAAATATTAGCGGCACCACCGCCAGCTATTTAGACGTAGAAGGGGGAGGGGTCGAATTTGGAAGATTCTTCACTGAAGCAGAAGAAAAATCAACAAGCAAAATTGTAGTTCTTGGAAGTACTGTTGCAGAAGAAATTTTTGGATCTTCTGACCCCATAGGAAAAAAAATAAAAATAAAGAAAAAAACTTTTGAAGTTATTGGTGTTATGAAAGAAAGAGGTACTGTTGCTTTTCAAAACTTTGATGACCAAGTTTTTATACCAATAATAACAATGCAAAAATCAGTTGAAGGTATCGATCACGTTAGCATGATGAGAATGAAAATCACCAGTGAAGAAAACACTGAAATTGCAATTGAGGAAGTGAAGGCAACTCTCAGAGAACAGCATGGAATAAAAGATACTTCTGGAGTAGAAGACGATTTTACAGTAAGAGGAGCAGCTCAAGCTCTAGACATAATAACAACCATTACCGATTCATTAAAATTCTTTTTAGCAGCGATGGCTGGAATTTCTCTTGTTGTTGGTGGTATTGGTATTATGAATATAATGCTTATTAGTGTAAATGAAAGGACAAGAGAAATAGGATTGCGTAAAGCAGTCGGTGCAAATAATAGACATATTCTAATTCAGTTTCTATTGGAATCAATTGTCTTGACCTTGCTTGGAGGTCTAATTGGTCTTGTTTTGGGAGCGGTAGTTTCTTATTTGGTCGCCATCATTGCTCGAGCACTTGATTATGATTGGGCATTTGAGGTTTCATTATTTTCAATAATTTTATCAATAACAGTATCTATGTTTATAGGTCTGGTTTTTGGAATAGTTCCTGCTAAAAGAGCATCTGAACTAGAACCAATAGAAGCTTTAAGATATGAATAAATGTCATTAATAAATGATTTCAAAATTGCCACTAGTGCAATAAATAGCAATAGAAGCAGAACAGCACTAACTGTGACTGGTCTTGTTATTGGAGTTGCTAGCATCTTCATGGTATTTTCTGCTGGAGAAGGACTAGAGAGTCTTATTACGGGGCAAATTGAATCTTTTGGTACAGACTTTATCCAAACAGAAATTAAAGTTCCGACAGGAAAAACTCCAGGTAGCGCCGCTGATGAATCTGCTAGTGGTCAAGCTATTGTTCAGGGAGTTCAGGTAACAAGTCTTACCCTGGATGACATGGAGGATATCAATAAACTTGATAATATTGTTGATTCATACGGTGCATTAATGTCTCAAGGGATAACAACTTATAAGTCGGAGAAAGAATCAGCCACAATCTTTGGGGTAAGCTCTAGCTATATCGATATTGACGCTAGTAAAGTTGAATATGGTAGATTCTACACCAAGATGGAAGATAAGTCTCTTTCACAAGTTGTTGTTCTTGGATCAGAGCTAAAAGAAAAATTATTCGGGGAATCAGATGCGGTAGGTAAAACAATTAAAATAAAATCCAGGAACTTCACGGTTGTAGGGGTTATGGAAGAGAGGGGGGCAGTAATGACTTTGGATTTTGATAATTTTATTTACATCCCGGTACGTACTCTTCAGAAAAAAATGATGGGGATTGATCATGTTATGTATATGACGTCAAAGGTGCGCGACATTGACCTTTCTTATGACACCGCAGAAGAAATGAGGTATGTGCTAAGAACGAATCACGACATTATAGATGAGACAAAAGACGACTTCCGAGTTACCACTATGGATGAAATGATGGAAATGCTTGGTACAATTACAGGGGCTATAACACTACTTTTACTCGCAATAGTAATCATTTCCTTGATTGTTGCTGGTGTTGGTATAACGAATGTGATGTATGTTATTATTTCAGAAAGGACAACTGAGATTGGGCTAAGAAAAGCAGTGGGAGCAAATTATTATCACATTATTAGACAATTTTTGATTGAGTCCATACTCATCACTTTACTTGGTTTTTTGTTTGGGTTTATAATAGGAGCAATCTTGTCCTTTGCTATTGCAATGGGAGCTCAATACGCTGGACTTGACTGGAAATTCAGTATTCCCTTGAAATCCATAATAACTTCTTTCTTTTTTTCACTTTTTGCTGGTGTAATTTTTGGATATTTCCCAGCAAGAAAAGCCGCTTTAATGGAACCAGTTACTGCATTAAGAAAAGAATAATATGAATAAAATAAATATACTCGGAGTTAATATCACAAAAGAGGACAGCAATATAATTTTAAAAAAAATTCATTCTTTTTTAGATGAAGATAAACCAAAATATATTGTTACACCGAACCCCGAAATTATCCTAAATGCTCACAATGACGAAGAACTATTTTATATCCTAAATCATGCGGATATTTCTTTGGCGGATGGAATGGGATTGAAAATTGCCGGTCTTTTTATGGGTAGATATCTAAAAAGATTTACTGGGTCGGATCTAACAAATTATTTGTTAAAATATTCGGAAGATAATAATTTTAAAATAGCAATTCTGAACTGGCGGGGAGGATTATCTCTTTCCAGCGATATTGAAAAGATTCTAAAAGACAAATTTCCAAAACTTAAATTTTATATTCATGATATAGACAAAAAAGGAGATTTAATTAACTACCAAAAATTAAATAATTTTTCTCCTGATATTTTATTTTCCACCCTAGGTTCTCCATGGCAAGAGAAAAATATCTATCACTCAAAAAATAAAATAGACAATTTAAAATTGGCACTCGCTGTTGGTGGGAGTTTCGATTTTATTACTGGGAAAAAAGTTCGGGCTCCAAAAATATTTAGGTTACTTGGTTTTGAATGGTTATGGAGATTGTTGATTCAACCGAATAGAATAAAACGAATTTTTAATGCCACTTTTGTTTTTATGTACAATTTTCTTGTTTGGCGCTTTGTCCATCCTCATATGTATAGACCAAATGTTGCTTGTCTTCTATTTAAGAGAAAAAATAACTCAATTAAAATATTCATTGTTAATAGGAAGGGAGAGAAACATTGGCAAATTCCTCAAGGCGGAACAGATGGTGAATCCCTAGAAAAAGCTGGTGCTAGAGAGTTAAGAGAAGAGATGGGAAACAAAAATTTTAGAGCTATTAAATCTTTTAAGAATCTTTTTAAATATACCTTTAAAGCAGGCTATGTTAGTAAATTCAACGCTGATGCTAATACTATAGAGGGTTACAAGGGACAGAAGCAAGGTTTATTCATTGCTGAATTTCTCGGGAATGACGAAGATATAAAAATTAATTTTTGGGAACATTCTGACTGGAAATGGGTAGACGTAAATAATGCTCTAAAAACTGTTCATCCCGTGAGAAAAGAAGCCTTAAAAATATATTTAAATAAATTAAAAAAAATTTATGAAATTTAAACTTAAAAAATATATATATGTTATTAATGACTTAACAAATATACTTTTAAAAAAAGACATTGAAAATTCTCAATACAAAATAGGAGAGTTGCATAAAAGCCTTAAAATTGTTAGTATTTTCTTGGCTATTTCAGTAATAGTTAACATTATTTTATTAATTAAAGTATTTATATATGGATAAAAATATCAGGGTCAGATTTGCCCCCTCACCAACAGGGTTTTTGCATATAGGAAGCCTACGAACTGTATTGTTTAACTATGTTTTTGCGAAAAAATATAAAGGGAAATTTATTTTAAGGATTGAGGATACTGATGAAAAAAGAAAAGTAGAAGGTTCTGTTGAAAATCTTATTAGTATTTTTGATTGGCTTGGTCTTGACTATGACGAAGGCCCAAACAAAGATGGAGGTTTTGGACCATATACCCAAAGTGAACGAAATCCTATTTACTTAAAATATGTTGAGCAACTTTTAGAAGAAAAAAAAGCATACAAATGTTTTTGCACAGCCGAACGTTTGCAAGAAATGCGGGAAGAACAACAAGAAAATAAAAGAGCTCCTAGATATGATGGTAAATGTAGAGATTTAAATGATAGCGAAATTGAAGCTAATTTAGCTAATAATATTCCATTTGTAGTAAGACAAAAAATTCCAGAAAGCGGAGAAATCATTGTTCACGATGAACTTAAAGGCGAGATAAAATTTCAAACAAGTGAATTAGATGATCATGTCTTGCTTAAAACCACAGGAACCCCAACTTATCAATTTGCAAATGTTATTGATGATCATTTAATGGAAATTTCCCATGTTATGCGTGGTGATGAATGGATACCTTCATCTCCTAAGAATGTTCTGCTTTACAAAGATTTAGGATGGGAAGCTCCAAAATTCATACACTTACCTTTGATTATGAATAAAGAAGGTGGAAAATTGAGCAAAAGACAAGGGGACGTAACCGTAGAAGCTTACAAAGAAAAAGGTTATTTGCCAGAAGCGCTAATAAATTTTAGTGCACTTCTAGGATGGCATCCAAAAGGAGATAATGAAATATTAAACCTCGAAGAGATAATAGAAAATTTTAGTATAGATGGGATGGGAATAAGTCCCGGTGTTTTTGATATTGATAAGCTAGATTTTTTTAATTCCCACTATATGAAAGAACTTAATTCAGAAAAACTTCTTGAATTGTCAAAACCTTATATCGTAGAAAATTTAGAGATAACTAAAAAAGATTCTAAAAAAAAGGATGACTTTTTACTGAAGGTAATTAAGACCGAAAAGGAAAGAGTGAAAAAATTATCTGATCTTGGAGAGGCTACAAAATTTTTCTTTTTTGATGACCTAGATTATGAGCCAAGTTTGTTGATTTGGAAAAGTTTAGAACAAACACAAGTTAAAGAAAATCTTGAAAAAGTTTATGAACTCGTAGACAAGATTCCAGAAGAGAACTGGACTGAAGTAAGTATTAACGACGCAGTCTATACATATATAAAATCTAGCGAGCTAAAAGTGGGGGATTATCTCTGGCCGATGAGAGTCGCTCTTTCTGGTCAAGAGAAAAGCCCTGGACCTTTTGAGATTGCAGAAGTTCTTGGAAAATCAGAAACTCTCCTCAAAATCCAAAAAGCTATTACTATTTTATCCTAATATTAAAGAAAATTTGTAGATACTAAAGTGTCTTTTTCTATTGTCCAAAAAATGGTATAATTAGAAAAATGGGGAAGAACCCCGCTCATACGTCTCTTTGAGACTAGCGGGAGACTTGCTCACCCCAAGAGCACTTTGTCGCTTCGCTCGGGCGCACACGCAAACCATATGAAGAAAATATTATTTTTGCTAAGTTTAATATTGGTCACAGGTGTTATTGTAAAAACATCTTCTTTTGCATACCTAGCTGAAGAGGAAGATGATTATTCCAATCCTAGGGCAGCCGCTATCAACAATGAATTAAAGACTATCAATTCTGAAATTGAGGATAGAAAAAATAGAATGAAAAAGCTCGATGATAAAGAAAAGAGCTACACTCAAGCTATAGCCCAAAAGCAAAAAGACAAGTCTACCCTAAATAGTCAATTAGCAATTCTTGACAACAGGCTTGCTAAAGCTGAAATTGATATAGAGTCCGTTGAATTGGATATTGAAAAAGTTTCACTTGAAATTTCTAAAACCAATATCTCTATCGAAAATAAGACTGAAGAAATTGCTTCCGAAAAAGAAAAGATAGAAAAAGTAATTCAACTTTTATATAAAGAGGGGAATACCGACACTCTGCAAATACTTCTTTTAAATAATTCCTTATCAGACTTCCTTACTCAGGTTAAATATTTAGAAAATGTAAATCAGGCCGTAAAAGAAAGCCTCGATAATTTGATTTTTCTAAAAGACAACCTTGAAGAAGAGAAGGTGGTCCTAGGTGAAAAAAATGATGAAACTGTGTCACTGAAAGAAAGTCTTATCGACAAAAAGAAAGCACTAGAAGCTGAGCTAGGTGGAAAAGAAATACTCTTAGTTCAAGTTAATTCTTCGGAAAGTGAATATCAAAGATTGCTCGCTGCATCAAAAGCAGAACAGCAAGAAGCAGCCTCTGAGATTGCTAGCATGGAAAAACTGATTAGAGCAAAATTAGCTACTCTATCCGGAAAAGAACTTGAATTCAACGAAAATGGATTAGTTTGGCCAGTGAAAAAAAATGTTATAACTTCTTATTTTCATGATCCAGATTATCCTTATAGACATATTTTTGAGCATCCTGCTATTGATATAAGAGCTGGACAGGGGAGCACTCTAAAAGCAGCGGCCTCTGGCTATGTAGCTCGTGCAAAAAACGCTGGAATGGGATATAGCTATATTATGATAGTCCACGGTGACGGCCTCTCTACAGTCTATGGCCATGTTTCCAAGATATTGATAAACGAAGACGATTACGTCGTCCAGGGACAAACTATAGGTCTCTCAGGAGGTATGCCAGGCACACCAGGAGCTGGAAGACTTACAACAGGCCCACATCTACATTTTGAAGTTAGAAAAGACGGAATACCTGTTAATCCTTTGAATTATTTGAAGTAACTAAAATATGAAAAAATTTTTAATTATTACTATTTTTCTATTTACTTTACTATTCCCACCAGACGCTTCCATTGCGTCATCAAGCACTACTAATCTAACCGCTGATAGCCTATGGGTTCAAGATCCTTCAGTTGTACAAGCCTATGAAGAAAAGAAAGATAGAGAGAACGTCATAAACGCAATTGTGAGAAGCTTTTTTGGAATACTGCTTATTGCTTCTTTGGTTTTTTTAATTTATTCTGTTTCATTGTTAGTTTACTGTTTTTTTGCTAAAAAAAATAAGCACAAAGCACTTAAATTTATAATAATAAGTATTACTTCTATTGTATTAATCTTCTTGTCTTTGTATATGCTTTTTTATATTCAACATGCAGCATATCACTATCATAACCCCACTGCATAGTTTTTTTAAATTATTGCTATCTTGCTATTAACAACAACCTAATTCTTCAAATTCTTCCCAGAGTGAAATTTTTTATGAACATCACGTAATTGTTTGTTTGTGACGTGAGTATATATTTGAGTAGTGGCTATATTTTGATGACCGAGGAATTCTTGAACTAAACGAAGATCCACACCTTGCGCTAGGAGGTCTGTGGCATATGAGTGCCTTAGAGTATGTGGTGTTGTTATTATTGGAAGACCTGCTATCTTTGTATATTTTTTAACTATTTCCTCTACACTTTTTGTTGTAAGCCTCCTCTGATTGGAGGTTTTTTCTATTCCTGGTTTATAATTAATAAATAAGGCTGGATCCATATCTGTTCTTTTATTTAGGTAAGCGCGAAGCCACATCGTAGCTCGTTCCGAGAAATAAATAGATCTCACTTTTGAACCTTTACCAATAACAGATATTTCCATATCCTTACTTTTATCGGCTATTATAAACTGCTCGGAATTTAGAGCAACTAACTCGGCCACACGAAGGCCAGTTGAAAAAAGCACTTCTAGAATAACTCTGTCTCGCAAACCAATTCTAGCTTCAATGTTTGGTGCTAATAATAATTTTTCAATTTGTCCCAGTGATAAAAAATTTACTTCTTTATCTGACTTGTCTTTTGCAAGTTTTATTTTGTCTGGAGGTAAAGAGGGGATATTGCGTTCAATAAAATACTCTAGCAGACTTCTGAGTGCAATAAGATAATAGTTTTGAGTAGATTTTTTTAATGTTTTTTTTGTAACAGGATGAGTATTCCTAGAAAGGAAAACTCGATATTTTAAAATATGGCTATCGGTAAGTTTCTCTGGTCCAATATTTTGTAATTTATTTTCTTCCAACCACATAAAAAACTTATTCAAAAAACGTGAATAATTCTCCTGGGTTTTAGAGGAGAGTCCTTTTTCTATCTCAAGAAAATCAAGATAGTCTGTTAAATGTTTGGATATTGCTTTTGACATACCCTAATTATATCATAATATTATGCGAAGTATACTATTGACAAAACAATCAAAACATGCTATGTTTAAGTGTTCTTTTTTAAATTGAATAATTATATATATTTTATTACATTGAAAAAATAAACCACCAACTTAAAGGGAGAAAGAATGAAGAAATCAAATTTCTTGTTAATGGCTATCGCTCTGTTCTTTTGCTTAACTCAGACACATCAAGCAAGCGCAGTTACACTAGGAATAGTTGTCCATAAAACACCTCAAAAAATCGTGAGGTTTACAGTTGGCAAAAAATATTTTGCAACTTTTCAGTCGGTCAGACCACCAAAAGAGATAAACTACAAAAAACTTACTGATGACCTCGAGAAACACTTCAATGAGGTTACAAAAAGAAAAATTACCGGGTTAATTAAGGAAGATCAATTTGAATCTAGTGAAGAAATTGTTTTCCATATTTATGGAAAAGCTTTTTATCAAGGTATTGTAAAAATTTCTAAAGAATTTTTCAGTAAAAATGGTGAATTTAAGTACAACCTCGCCGCTTTAAGAAAAACGTTAGAACACACGCTGAACCAAGAAATAAAAGTTCTCCAGATAAAGGAGAAAGGAGATGAAAGACATCTTAAAGTAAAAAAAGAAAACGGTTGGGTGACTATTTAGAAAATAGAATATATTGTTTTCAAATAAGGGCAATTTCGAATGATTTTGCCCTTTTTACTACTAATATTAGCCACTTAGCTCAAAATTGGCTTCTAAGGCGCTTAACTTGAAAATGTGATATCTATATCATCTATAATTAAATAGATTCATATGAATGTCATATATATTGAATAAGAAGCTATAAAATTAGTTTAATTGTTAAGATTGATATATAATTAGATTACAGATCTTTTAAAAAAATAACCCGTATCCAAAGAAGGGAGATTGCCATGATGAAAAAATATTTATTATTTCTGGTTATTCTACTTATTCTATTGCTAGCTGGATGTGCCAAACAACTACAGGTCGTGCACAGTAATTGTAATGAATTGTACGTTTACGATGACAATGGTTATATGGGTGAAATAAACATTCCATATGAAAATCTTTCCGAACCTGGTGTTTATAAACAAATTCTAAGATTGTGTAAAACAGTGAAGAAAGCCATTGAAGATAACTCAAACCTAAACGAGGTTAACATTCTTGTGACGACTGGACACACTGAGCGTGTACATAATATTAAATGCCACAAGTTTAGTATTAGAGACAAGGCAGGATCATTACGTGGAACATTTTCAGTCAACAAAAAAAGACTGAAAAATAAAGAAAACATAAATTGGGATAAAGTTGCCTTAGTGACTATAAGTTCAATTTATAATGAAGAAGGGGGTTGAGACTTAAGAAGGTCTTAAGCAGAAGGGATATCCATGCGATATCCCTTTTTTTAAATACAATATAGCTATAAACCTATAATAGAGCGCTATAATTAACTATTGACAATACTTCGCATAATGTAGATTAAGCAACGTATTATGAATATATAAATAGTTTTTTTGTACTTTAGCTACATGCAGCGTTTATGCATCTGTAATAAGTATTCCCATCAAAGTTATTTCTGGAAAGAACATAAGAAGAACTTTCAAAAATAAAAGGAAAAAAGCTATTATAACTAAACAAAACACCACTATTGCTAAAAAGAAAATAAATTTGAATAATCCTTCCATCTGATTTTATGTTATTTTATGCTAATATTAGCTATTTCTATGATAATTATGCTAATATTAGTTATTTATCTATAGTATATCATGTCTCCGAACCTAAGGTCAATGTATGTCTTTGAGTATAGATCGTCACGCAACTTTTCATTTCTCAATAGAAGAAGTTTATCAGACTGAGAATTCAAATCCTCAGTAACATTAAAATAAATTTCTGGTCCGTCAAATATTTTCATTGTGATGGTGTTATCGTTTTGGGTTCCAATAATAAATTTTTCAATATTAAATATATTTGTATCCTTAAAAGTTTTGTAAAGCTCAATTGAAAATCTAAGATGTTCATTTTTATCTTGGACAGAACCATTAACAATAAGATCTCTTCCCTTGTTTTCCACTAAGGGAAAAATTTCCTTAATTTCTTCCGGAGAAACACTATTTATAACGTCCCCTTTTGGGGTAATATAAAAATATTCTTCTTGTTCTTTCCATATAAGGGCATAGGAAACCTCTCTTAAATAGATGTGCAATTTGTTTGGTAATTTTTTTTCTACTCTAATCTCTTCAAAGGCAAAATCTGTACTTAGCTTGTTATATAATTTGTTTTCATCGAAAAGGAAAATATTGTTACCGGGCAAGAAAACAAATTTTGACCGCAATTCTTCTCTGGCCATTTTTTCGATGTCGTCTTCACCGATACGTCCAATGTCATTTATTTTCTCAATATTTATTTCTATATCATATATCAAAAAATATTTAGAGTAGAAGATTAACCAAACGATTGAAAATATAAAAATAACAATTAAGATAACTGAAATTTTGGCCTTCCAAGACATGCTTGAAACAAAAGATGATCTAGATGTTTTGTTTACATCTTTAAAATAGGGATTGTTATATGCTTTCTGACTAATATACAATTTACTCCCCTTCTTTTTCCCAATTTTGTTCTTTTTATTAAACATAATGAATATTATGTTTTAAATTGTTAATTCAATTTTCTATCTTCAATTGCACCTTCAATAATTCTATCTAGTAAGGCACCGAAACTTATCCCTGCTTCTTTTGCAGCCTTCGGAAGGAGACTATTTTTTGTCATTCCTGGAATGGTATTCATTTCTATAAAATAAATTAGTCCGGTATTAGAATCAACTATAAAGTCTCCCCTTCCCAAATCTCTGCATCCAAGTTTTTCATAAATATCTATAGCTGTTTTCTGGAGAGAGAGTCTTAGCTCATCTGGGATAACAGCTGGACAAATTTCATCAGCACCACCATCTTCATACTTTGAATTATAATCAAACCAAGAAGAAACTTTAGGAATAATTTCAATAACAGGCAGGGCGTCAGGCATCTTATTCCCCATTATAGCAACTGTAAACTCTCGTCCGGAAACATATGCTTCTAGCAAGGCGCTTGAACCATGCTCAAGAGAATTTTTCACGGCACTTTCTAGCTCTTCTTTGGTGTGGACTAAAGAAACACCTATAGAGGAACCCTGCTCCATTGGTTTTACAACTATAGGTAGCGACAGTGAAGTGATTATGTTTCTAGTGTCAATTTGCTCACCTCTCTTAATAACTAAGTCGTTGGCAACACTAATTCCAATACTCTTAACAATTAGTTTAGACGTATGCTTGTTCATGCAAACCGCACTACTTAGTAAGCCAGAAAAAACATATGGTACTTTCAATAAATCGAACATACCCTGCAAACTGCCGTCCTCTCCAAATGTACCATGAAGAGCTGGGAGAACTATATCAAATTTATTTGTACTGGCATCAATAAATAATTTTGTTAAATCTTCCTTCGGGTCATATTTAAATATTTCATATTTCTCTTTATCCATTGCCTCAAAAATTATATCACCTGTTTGTTTTGAAACTTCTCTCTCATGAGAGTCCCCTCCCGAAAGAAGAGCAATTTTAATTTTTTCCATATGGCTTGCGTGTGAGCAAGTCTCCCGCTAGTCTCGCCCGTCCTCCTTTGGCGGGAAGAAGCGTATAAGCGGGGTTCTCCTCTTAATTTATTTAATTATTAATGTTTCGCTTTAATTATTTTAACTCCACCAGGTATATATTTATGAAGAACTTCTGGTATATTAATTGAACCATCTTCATTTTGATAGTTTTCCATTACTGCAATCATCATCCTAGGGCTCGGCATAGCTGTATTATTAAGCATATAAACAAATTTGTTTTCTCCTTCCTTGTCTCTATATTTTACATTTAATCTTCTTGACTGCCAATCAAGAAAATTTGAAGCAGACCCTGTTTCACCGTAAGCATCTCTGCTTGGAATCCAGGCCTCAATATCAAACATTTTGTATTTACCAGCACTCATGTCGCCAGTACAAATTGAAAGAATTCTATATGGTAAGCCTAAATCCTGGTGCATTTCTTTAGCAATCTCAAGCATCTCAAGATGCAGTTTATCGGCTTCTTTTGTGTTAGCTCTTGTGATACAAACCTGTTCAACTTTCATGAATTCATGAACTCTATATATCCCTTTTGTGTCCTTACCATAAGACCCAATTTCTGACCTATAGCACTGTGAATAGCCACAAAGCTTCAATGGCAAGTCTTTATCATCAATAACTTCGCCAGAATGAAAAGCTAACAAAGAAGGTTCAGCGGTTCCAACTAAAAATTTATCTTCTTTTGCTTTTGTTCCATCTTCATTGACCTCATTATTTTCTACTTTATAAATTTCATCATTTTCTGGACTATATTCACGTCCAGAAAAATACCCGCTTCCGAATAATGGAAATGCTTTAGTTAGAGTCGGTGGAATCATTGGTGAAAATCCTTTGGTTACTAATTTATCTAAGGCATACATCATTAGACCCATTTGAAGCATAACAGCCTCATTACGAACATAATAACCTCTATAACCAGCCACCTTAGCTCCCCTTTCTAAGTCAAGCAAATCTAAATCACGACCTAGCTCTATATGATCTTTTAGTTTAAAATCAAAAACCCTTGGTGTCCCCCATTTTTCAATTTCGACATTTTCTGCTTCACTTTTTCCGATAGGAGTATCCTCAGAAGGAATAGTTGGAACCTTTACCATCAAGTCGAAATATTCTTTTTCAACTTCTTTCAATTTATCTTCAAGCTTGGCAGTTTTTTCTTTTGTCTTTTTCCCTTCTTCTATTTGCTCAGGGCTAGGTCTCCCCCCTTTTGCCTGTTTGGCTAAATCATTTTTCTTGGCTCTTAAGTCTTCCACTCCTTGAACAATTTCCCTTCTTTTTTTATCAATATCAAGAAGCTTGGCTACGTCAAGTTTAATGTTTTTATTATTTGCAGCTTTTTGAACTTCGTCTGCATTTTCTCGGATGTATTTTATGTCTAACATATCTATTTGAATTTATATTTTATTCTCGGGTGGTGTATTATAATTGCTTAATTTACAATTTGCATACAATTTATTTCTGTAATTTATATAAAGCCCATGCTGAAAGTATGTGATTATTATCTATCTTATTGTCTACAATCATCTGGTCAATCTCGCTTTCGCTAATCCAAAAATTCTCAATATCACCTTCCTCGAGATCTTTCTCAAGGCTATTATCTTCTACTAAATCAGTTCCTAAATAAACAAACATCTTCTGCGTTGAACGTCTATTATTCATTAAATAATCTCCAAGAAGTTTTAAGTTCGAGGCTCTGTGTCCTGTCTCCTCGATTAATTCTCGATTCGCTCCATCTTCAGGTTTTTCTGAAAGAGGAACACCACCTCCCGGAAACTGCCAAAGAACCTCTTGAACAGGGTGAGAATATTGCTTTGATAACATTATTTTACCTTCATCGTTTTTAGCAATAATTGTTGCTGCATTTTGAGCAGCTTCAAATTTTAAATATTTTGTTTTATGTCCATTGGGTAATTCAACGTCATCTTCAAGTAATGTAATTCGTGGGTGTTCGAATATTTTTTTTGTTGATAAAATTTTCCACATTATTTTAAAGTCTTAATTTATCAGAAATTTCTTGAAGTGAATTTAAGCCTATTTCTAAAAATTCATCAGTAGACAATCCAATCTTTTCACATTCTGAAATTATTTCTCTGTTACAATTAGCTGCAAATGCTTTTTGTTTAAATTTCTTTTTCAGTGAACTTAATTTTACACTTGCTAATTTTTTGTCTGGTTGCATTTTAGCAGAAGCAATGATTAAGCCAGTTAAGGTTTCGGCGGAAGCTAGGGCATGTTCGACTCTAGAGTTTCTTTTGTTTTCTTTAATCAAGCCGCATCCATTATCTCCAAATCCATGTGAAACTATTGTGTTAATAAGATAATCTGAAGCACCTTCATTCTTTAGAATATCGACTGCTCTGACTGTATGGTTTGCAATATCTTCCCTGGTTTCATCCCAATCAATATCGTGCAAGAGGCCTATTATCCCCCACTGTTCCTCGTCCTCACCAAAATGTTTAGCTAGGCCTCTCATTATGGCTTCAGATTCTAAGGAATGAAGTTTAGTATTTTCTTCATTTAAATATTTGTTAAAAATTTCTTGAGCTTTATTGTAGTCGATTCCTAAATCAATACTAACTCCATCATCTTTTAACTTTTTACTTTTAACTTTTAACTCATTAAGTCTTTTCATCGTTGGAAATAAAACCATGTCACGAATATTTTCCTCTCCTTCAAGCAAAGCAAAGAATCTATCAAGACCCATCCCCCATCCTGCCATTGGTGGCATACCATATTCCATAGATTCAACGAAGTCGTGATCGAAAGGCATTGCCTCTTCGTCTCCTTCTATCACAAGCCTCTCCTGAGCTTCAAAACGTTCTCTTTGGTCTATTGGATCATTGAGCTCGTTATACGCCTTAATCATTTCCCAAGTATTTATGACTAACTGAAAAGTAGCAACCTTTTTGGGATCATCTTCTTTTGTTTTAGCTAAGGCCATTAATTCCTTTGGATAGTCAGTAACAAAAATAGGATTAATCAATTTATTTCTAATTGTTTTTTTATATAGCTCATCAATCTTAGCTGGCCAACCCACCTTCTCACTTAAATGAACAATATTTTCTAGTTTATTTTCAGAAACATATTTTTCTATTTTTTCTTCCGTGTCAAAACCATCAATTCCTGCGCCTAAATTTTCTTTTAGTAGATCATCAAATGTTTTTCTTGGGTATGGAGGCTTAAAATTAATTTCATTATCTCCATATTTAACCACGTAGTTCTTGTAAACTTTCTCAACAACCTCACTGACTAAATTTTCAGTAAAATCCATTAAAAAATTATAATCTACATATGGCCAATAGAATTCAAACATTGTAAATTCCTGCAAATGGGCTGGGCTCATTCCTTCGTTTCGAAAGCATTTCCCTATTTCAAATATTCTTTCAAATCCACCAGTAATAGTTCTTTTTAGAAACATTTCTGGGGCGATACGCAAGTAAAAATCTTGATCTAATCCGTGGTAGTAAGTAGTAAAAGGCTTAGCATATGTTCCACCGTAAACATTTTGCAAAATAGGAGTTTCTACTTCAATAAATTTATGTTTCCACATAAATTCCCTAATAATACGAGTTGCTTCAAATCTTTTTCTAAATCTATCAAAAGCATTTCTATCTGAAACCATTTCAAGTTCCCTAAATCTTTGCTTCTTGTCTTCGTCCTTTAAACCATGATATTTCTCTGGAAGTGGTCGAATAGTTTTACTTAAGAGTCTCCACTCATTTACCATTAGTGATTTTTCATTTTTGTGTGTTAAAAAACATGTCCCCTTAACTTCAATAAAGTCACCCATGTCAATCAGTTTTACAAAATGTTTATACGAATCATCGCCAAGTGCTTTTTTTGACAAGGCAATCTGAATATTTCCACTAGAATCTTCGATATTTGAAAAAGTTAAATTACCGTGAGTCCTGTTTGTTTTTAGTCTTCCACCAACAACAAAAACCTTAGAGTTTTTAATATTTTTATCAAAATCCAAAAGTACCTCATTTATTGAGTGAGTTTTATTATTATTTGAAACATAGGGATTTATGCCCAGTTTTCTTATTTGATCTAATTTATTTTTTCTTTCTTCTATTTCGCTAATCTTTTCATCGGACATACAATACTTAAAAATACGAACTATTGTTCGTTAATTGCTTAATTTTATACTAATATTGTATAATATTTTGCATTATTAGTCAAAAAAAGACCCTCGCAAGAGAGTCTTTTGTATCGATATTATGAAATTTTTAGTATCTTATACTGAATTACACCTCGGGGTGTCTGGACGTCTACGGTATCGCCTTTGGACTTTCCTAGAAAAGCTTGGCCTATGGGAGATTCGTTAGATATCTTACCTGTTGGAGGATCAACTTCATTAAAACTAACTATCTCAAAGGTTCTCTCTTTTCCATCGGCTTTTACCGTTAGAACTGAACCGAGAGATACTTCGTCTGTTTTCTTGCTCTCTACAACAACCACATTTTTTAACAGGCTATCTAACTCAATTATTCTTCCTTCATTTAGTGCTTGGGCGTCTTTCGCTTCTGAATATTCAGCATTTTCACTTAAATCACCCATATCTTTTGCTTTCTGGATTCTGTCAGCAATTTCCCTTCTCTTAACTTTAACAAGCTCTTGATACTCTTCATTGAGTTTTTCGTAACCCTCTTTTGATATAATTTGATCAGACATTTTGATTTTAAAAACACTTGATACTTTTTCAAGTGTTATATTAATAGTTTTAAATATAGTTAAAAATATACAACAATTAATATTATTTTTCAATACCCTTTTGATTACCTAACATTAAAAGAAATATAAAAAATAGAAATTGAAGTTTATTAATTTTTAATTAGAAAATTTTCAAAAACGATTGTAACAAAAATTAAATATCCAAAACCAAGAGGATGATTTAAGTATGGGCTAAAAAAATTAACAATAATTATAAGGAATAATCCAAGTGCGAGTGACAAGTTGAAAATTGAGTCAAAATTATTTGATATATTTTTATTGAGAAAAATACTCGACAATATTTTATAAAGAAAATACAAATAAAATAAAACTCCAAGTATGCCAAGTTTAAGCCATAGGTCTAACCATCCCCATTCAAATGCAAATGTTTCGTAAACACCGTCTGGGCTGTTTTCCAACACCCTTGGATCAGAAGATACATATGTGACAGTCTTTCCAAAGCCAGCTCCAACTATAGGACTCTCTTTTATTTCGTTTAAAAGAGGTTTTAGTAAAGCCCATCTAGATGATACACCAGCCTCTCCTGAGATTTGTTTAGCTCTCTCACTAAGTAGATTGGCAGTATTAAAATTACTATTTGGACTAGGAAATGGAAATTTGACTGTAGCAGTAATTAAAAATAATGATAAAACGGAAATTAAGAAAAATGATAATAAAAATATTAGGGTTTTTTTAAATTTATAGACTATTAAGATGTATAAAAATACAATAAACAATCCGAATAGAAGCCCGACCCAATTACTTCTTGAGAATGTAATTAAATTTATTGCCATCAAAAATGCTGAAACAAAAAACCAATAATAAGTTATTTTTTCAAGACTAGCTTTTTCTTTCTGGCTGAAAATAATAAATAACAAAATTCCCAAAAAAACAAAGAACAGTGGAAGAAAATAAATATGTGATTGAAAGAATATTCTAGAGAATCCACCATCCATCCTGGTTATTTCCCCTACTCCTGTTTTTCTTACCCAAAGATAAATAGTAGGAATAACAGATAAAATATTGTGTGAAAAAATATATAAAAGAAAAAAAGTTTTTACAGTCACCCATGTGATTGCAGCCAAAATTATTGAATATAGACTATTAATTTTTGTACTATTCTTGAAATAAACATAATAAACAGGAAAAATATAACTCAAAAATATCCAAGCGTTAAAATCCAGAAAGATGTTTTTTATATTATTCCCTTTAATAACTGCGATAAAAAGAGAAAAGAAAACGAAAGCAAAAAGGTAAAAATAATACTTTAAAAATTGATTGTCAAATACTGACTCTTTTAGAAAAGCTTTAATTTCAACTTTACCTTTTTTAATATCTGGGAGATATTTTTTATAAAATAGCAGACTTATTTTAATAAAAAAAGCGAGCATTACAGCTAGCCAAATCCCAATTCTTATTGAGAGTGAAAAGGAAAATATACTGACATAAAATAGATAACCCTTTGAACCAATGATAAGTTCAACAAATGAAAACCAGAGCCCATATTCAATATTTTTAAGAGAGATTACAAATACAAATAATACTATAGCTAAGAAAACTACAACATTAAATTCACTAAATAGATAAGCGAAAAGAGAAAATACCTCAAAGAGAAATATAAAAGCAAAGGCTAGCCTAAATTTTTTATTTATTAGATTCATTGTTTTCAAATTTATAAACTAGAATGTCTCCAATTTCTATATTTTTTTTATCACTAAAACCAGCATTAACTTCTAAAACATTATTAACGGGTTGGTCTGAACTATAAACATTTTTTACTTCGTGCCCTTCTGGCTGAAGATTTTTA
Source organism: Patescibacteria group bacterium (assembly GCA_027858235.1). Taxonomy (NCBI): domain Bacteria; species Patescibacteria group bacterium. The sequence goes on from JAQIDC010000016.1 coordinate 26,866, forward strand.
TCTATTTTTATTATTTTGTTATCATCTATCCAGATAATATCAAGGGGAAACATCATGTCCCTCATTACAAAATTGTGTATTTTTTTACCATCAAAAGGAAAAAGCATACCACAATTCGCGCATATTGATTCCTTAAAACTTAATCCTAAATATGCCTTGTCATTATTATCCGCAATACCAATAAGATTTATCCTAGCATCATTGATTTTAATGTAATCCCCTCCGCCTGAACAAGCTGATAATATAAAGAATAGAGAGAAAAACAAAAAAATAAATTTAATTTTCATATTTTTATTTTAAATTATGTTTATTTTTTATAATAGCTACAGATTTTTTGTATTTTATTACTTTTGGTAAGAATGGAAATAACTTGTATGTAAAACTTGGCGTCCAAGAGCTCATTGTTCCTCCTGACTCAACTTCAAATAAAACCTCGTCAATCCAAATTCCCTTTTTCCCATTCTCAAGCATGGTTAACCATAAATCCCAATCTTGTAGTCTTTTTATATTCTCATCAAATCCTGGAAAATCATCTTTTTTAATTAAGGAAGATGTATGAATATAGGGCATTTGTTTTAACCTTGCTTCATCAAATTTCCATAAGCTAAAGTTTTTGAAACCAAACTTGTGAGAAGAATATGCGTAACTTCTGCCACTCTGTTTCAAGGCATGTAACATTTTTTCAAGAAAATCTTCTCTCAAAACGATATCAGCATCACAAAAAAGCAAGAACTCCCCTCTCGCAAATTTAAAACCATTATTTCTCGCAAAATTTGAACCTTGATTTTCTTGATTTATAATTTTGAACCTGGTAGAGAACTTTCGCTGATAGCTATTCAAGACATCCGATATCTTATCTTTTGAACCATCATTAACAACTATTATTTCATAATGTTTGTATGTTTGCTTGATTATACTATCAAGACAATAAGATATTTTATCAGCCTGGTTGTAGACTGGTATTATTATTGAAATCATTTATTTATAATATTATATATTTTTAAAGTTTGTTTGTCCCACAAAAAGTCTTTCAAAACTCTTTCTTTCCCGTTTTTTCCGAGCTGAGTGCCACTCTCCCTATTTTCATATAACTTTATTATAGCATCTGCTATATTTTTTGGCTTGTCATTTTCTAATAATATTCCATTTAGTCCATCAACGACGGCATCAGAAACCCCTCCGCTATTGTTTGCTATAACCGGTAAACCGGCTAAATTTGCCTCAAGATAAACTATTCCAAAACCCTCGAAATCACCGTCCATTTCACGTGAAGGCATAATAAAAACATTAGAATTAGAGAAATTGTTCCATTTCTCTGTGTCAGATATCCTCCCTATAAATTCTATTCTTGAATCATCTGAAATATCTTTCAAATACTCTTCATCAGGACCAGCTCCTGCTACCCGAAACTTAATATCTGGATATTTTTTCTTATCTACATACTTAAAAGCTTCTATTGTCTTATCAACCCCTTTTCTTTTAACAAGTCTTCCAACAAAGAATAAAACAAAATCGCGACTAATTGCATGACTAATTTCGTGACTAACCATTGAGACGCCTGGATTTACTACTGAAATTTTTTCTGCAAATTTTGGAAAATAATTTTTCATTAATCCGTGGAGATATGAATTTCCTACTATTATATATATTGATTTAGATAAAATAATTTTTGCCAGTATTTTTTTACGGTTCTTTTTTTGCGAAAAAGTATAATCCATGCCATGTAGGATAACGCTGTATTCGAATCCCAAAAGATACGACAAAGCCCAGACAACAGTTCCCAGGGGTAAAATTTGCCCCACTATAACATGTTTTATATTATTTTCCCTGACCACTCTCCAAACATGATAAAAAGAGCTTAGCCAAGAAAAATATGTTGATATTAAATTTCGTCTAATTATTCTATCGCTTTCGTTTAATTTTTCGTTTGCCTTAGGGGATAAAACTAGGATTTCTTCATCCGGCCAATTCTCAAAAAGACTAGAATAGTATTCAGCTACTCCACCCTTAAATGGTTTATATTCCAATGTAACAAGTAATGTTTTCATTATTATTTTTTTATAAATGAACTATAAATACTAAATATATCCTCTTTTCTAAAACCACGTAATAAATATAAACTAATAAAATAAATGAAGGCAGAAATAGTAACAACAAAAAATATATTTAAATAATCTTTGGCATAATAAACAAATATACTCATCATAAAAGACGCTAATAAAGTTTTAAGAGCAATTTTTAACAAATTTAAAAACTTAATTTTAATAATTCCAGGTATTTGAATCATTCCCAATAAAAACATGAGCATATTTGTAAGAAGAACAGTTATGCTGGCACCAAGAGCTTGATATTTTGGAATAAGTATTATATTCAAAATAACACTAGCTACTAATGCAACGCCCATATTAAAGGTATTTAATCTTTGCTTGTCACAAGCGTTCAGAAGCGAGCCAATTGGAAAATTTAGGAATATAAAAGGGAGTGAAAACATAATTATTATTAAAGGTAGAATTGCGTCATTATAACTAGATGAAAATATTAAAATTATTTGCTGAGATAGAAAGGCTATGCCAAAACTAATTGGCAAGGAAATTATTAAAAGATATGAAAAGGCCCTTTCAAACGTTACCAAAAGCTGTGTCCTATCACTTTTCCAATAAGCACTCATAGCAGGATAGAGAGAAGCTGTAAAAGCCATCGGGAGGAACTGCAGAGAAAAAATAATCTTAAAAGCAACTTGATATAGGCCAACAAAATAGTCACCGGCCATCATTTTCAAAAGAACAGAATCTAGATACAAATACAATCTTTGAAAACCAACAAAAACTCCAAAAGGCAAACTAATAATAAATATATGTTTTATAACTTTGAGTTCAATTTTTTTGAAAAACGAAATATGCCATTTTCTTTTAAGCAATGTACTAGAGTAAATAAAATTGAAAATACTTGCGAAAACAAGCGCACTCATAACATACAAAATACTATAATCGAAAAATAAAAAATAAAAACCGAAACAGAGAACAATCAACTGAAAAACAACAGAAGAAATACTCTCAAAAATTAAATTATGATGTCCCCTGCTAATAGCGTAGAAAGTATATGTGAAGGAGTCGAGAGTAACTGCTAATGTTGAGAGTAGAATTAAATACTTAAGAGTACCGGTGTAGCCTAGGAAAAAAATAAATAAATATATCAATATCCAAGACAAAAACATTAAAGGAATTTTAATCGCTAAAATATTTGATATAAGTTTTGACGAGGATTCTTGATCTTTAGCTATTTCTCTAGTGAGGACATTAGCAATTCCAATATCAATAATTATTCCAAAAATACTAGCGAATGAAATAGCAAAGAAATACTGACCCAAACTTTCCGGCCCCAAGAAACGCGCTAGAATTGCAAAATAAGTAAAAGAAACTACCTTTTGCAGTATAAGAGCAAAGGTAAAATATGAGGTATTTTTTGCTATGTTTTGAACTTTTCCTGCCAGATTTTTGTAATTATTAAATAGATAACTAACTTAATTATAGTACATTTTAACTAAAATTAAAACAAAAAACTCCCCAGAAATAGGAAGTTTTTTTATATAAACAGAAATAGACGATTTCTGTCGTGAGTTTTGTCGAAGGATTAACGTTTTGACCATTGTGGAGCTTTTCTAGCTCTCTTTAGCCCTGGTTTCTTTCTTTCTTTTGATCTAGCATCCCTAGTCAGCCATCCTTTTGCTCTTAAGCTCGGTTTTAGTTCTACATTAATCAATAGTAATGCCCTTGAAATACCGTGTCTAGTAGCCTCTGCTTGGGCTTTTTTACCACCGCCATTAACAACTATCGAAAGATCGTAGTCAGCCATCAAACCAGCCATTTCAAGCGATTGTGTTGTGATATTTGCATAATTTTCAGTAAAATAGTCAACAAAACTCATTCCGTTAACAAGTGAATCACCGGCTCCTTTGTACAGTCTAACCTGAGCGACGGATGTTTTTCTTCTTCCAACCGCATAGGTATATCTTCCTTTAAATTTAATATCTTTAGGATCTTTAATTTTAGTCTTTTTAGAAGTTTTTTCTTGGCTCAAGTCACTCTCTCCCTCTTCGAGATTTACTTTGTCAACGACTTCTACTTCTTCAGTTTTCTTAGTAGTGGTTTCTTTACCCATATTATAAAATTATTAAAATTAACGAATAATCAATCTTCTTAACATATTATCTCTGAATTTTACTGGAGGTAGCATCTCACGAACTGCTCTTTTTAAAACTTCAGCTGGCCTAGATTTATTTAAATCTTTTAACTTTGTTTCTTTAAGTCCACCTGGATATCCAGAATATCTAAAATATTTTTTTTGTTCTAATTTTTTACCAGTGAAGGTTAGTTCTTTGATCCCTAAAACTTCAACCATATCGCCACAATCAGTATGTGGTTCAAATTCAGGTTTAATTTTACCTCTTAAGATAAGAGCAATCTCAGTAGCAACTCTTCCAACTGCTTTTCCTGAAACATCAATTGTGTGTTGTTTTCTTTCTATTTTAACCATATATTTATTCTCTTATATTAATTCAATTTGAGCAACTTGAGCACCATCACCTTGTCTAATTCCAAGCTTTACAATTCTTGTGTAACCACCTTGTCTTTCTTTATATCTTTTTCCTAAAATATCCATAGCCTTTTTAACAGCCAATTTTTGAGGCAAAACATCAATAAGTTTTCTTCTTCCTATTAAATCACCTGTTTTAGAAGCGGTTATAAGTTTTTCAACTAAAGGTCTTACAGCCTTTGCTTTTGCTTCAGTGGTTTTTACTTTTTCGTATATCAAAATACTAGATGCAAGATTTCTTAACATCATTTCCCTTGGGGCTTTTTTCCTATCCAAGATTTTCCCTTTTTTTCTATGTCTCATATATTTATATTATAAAATCTTATTCAGATTTCTTAGGTCTTCCTCTTTTTTTAGTAGGTTCATCGTCATTTGCTTCCTTAGCACTATCATCATCTGTAGCGACTTCTTCCTTCACTTTATCATCAACTTCTTCTTCTTCTTTCTCTTCTGTCTTGTCTTTTTTATCTTCAGATAAAGATGAAAATTGATCAATTAAAATTTCATTAGCTTGCCTAAATGCCTCAGCAGGAGTAATGGTTCCGTCTGTTAGGATATCAATCACTAATCTATCCCAATTGGTCATTTTACCGACACGTACGTTATCAATATCAATACCAATATTCAAAACTGGTGAAAAAATTGAGTCTATTTCAAGATAACCAATTTCTGTTGTTTTCTCTTCTCTAGCTTCAATGGTTTCATAACCGATACCTTTCTTTACAAAAATTTCCATGTTTATGTTTCCAGCCATATCAGTAAGTGTAGCGATATTTAAATCTTTGTTTACTACTTCAACACTTGAATCAGCTTTAATATCTGATGCCTTTACAATTTTTTTACCGGCAACACTTAATGAAAGTTTTACAACTTCATCTGTAAACATCTTTATTCTTAACTCTTTAAGATTCATCAGAATTTCAAGGATATCTTCTTTTACATGAGCAAGTGACATAAATTCGTGATCAACACCTTCAATTTTAACTCCAACTACTGCTGCTCCCTCAAGAGAAGATAATAATACTCTTCTTAGAGAATTACCAATTGTAATACCATAACCCGGAAAACAAGGTTCAATAATAACTTGACCTTTATTTTCTTGGTCCCCTTCTTTGAGTGAGATTTTATTTGGCAAGGCAATATTTTGCATAATTTTTAAATAAATTTTTTATTATATAATAATAAATTACTTTGAATAAAACTCAACAATCATCTGAGCGTTAAGCTTTGTATTAACATCTTCACGAGAAGGCTCGTGTAGTACTTTTGCTTCCATTGTCTTGATATCAAGATTTAACCAGCCTGGAATCTCAGCATTTTTTAATTTTTCTTCTACACCTTTAAAAAATCTATTATTTGAACTTGATTTTTTTATTTTAATAACATCCCCTGTTTTAACAGTGTAAGAAGGGATATTTACTTTCTTATCATTGACAGTAACATGAGTATGACTAACAATTTGTCTAGCTTGTCCTCTTGATGAACCAATTCCAAGTCTATAGATAACGTTATCAAGTCTCAATTCTAGAAGTTTAAATAGATTATCACCAGCGTTACCTTGTCTTTTTTGTGCTCTATCAAAAGTAATTTTAAACTGTTTTTCAAGTATTTGATAAGTCCATTTAGCCTTTTGTTTTTCAATCAATTGAGTAGCATACTCGGTCAATCTTCTTCTGGTCTGTTTTGCCCCATGCATTCCTGGAGGGTAATTCCTTTTAACAACTGCACACTTTGCTGTATTACAACGCTCACCTTTAAGAAAAAGCTTTTCTCCTGCTCTTCGACATTGTCTACATTTTGCGTCTAAATTTTTAGCCATATTATTTTATTCACCCAGTGGAATAATTTCTTTGAAATTTTTGTTTTACAAAATTCCACAGGGTCAAATTAAAATTTAATTATACTCTTCTAGGTTTTCTTGCTCTACAACCATTGTGAGGAACCGGAGTGATATCCTTGATTGATGTAACATTTAAACCGTTTGAGTTAAGAGCCCTAACTGCAGATTCTCTTCCTGAGCCAACACCTTTTACGAAAACAGAAACTTCTTCAAGTCCTATCTCACGAGCTTTTCCTACTGCAATTCTTGTTATAATCTGTGCTGCATATGGTGTTGATTTTTTTGGACCCTTAAAGCCGGCAACACCAGCCGATGCCCAAGAAATAACATTACCATTCAAATCAGTTAAAGTAACGATTGTATTATTATAAGTAGCTTTAACAAAAGCTTTCCCTGAAGTAATTTGTTTTAAAATTTTCTTTTTCTTTTTCTTGGCTTTTGATTTCTTGGCATTTTCAGCTTTTTTCTTTTCAAGCTTAATTCTGATTTCCTCAGGTAGCTCTTCTAAGCCTTTAATTCCATTAACTTCTTCTTTAGAACTTTTAGTTAAATCAATTTCATCAACATCATCCTTCTCATCTTTTTTTGTAACAGCTTCATCGTCAGTAGTTTTTTTTGGATCTTTTTCTACTACCTCGTCTTGATTTTTTGCTGTTGTTTTATCATCACTCATAATTTGTTTAATATAAATATTTTTTATAATTAAGTTGTTTGCGCGGTTGCTTTCTTTTGTCCACCAACAGCAACTCTTTTTCCACCACCCCTTACAGTTCTTGAGTTAGTTTTAGTCCTCTGTCCTCGTACAGAAAGTTTTTTAGTATGTCTCAATCCTCTGTATGAATTAATTTCTTTTAATCTTTTTACATTTGAAGCAACATCTCTTCTTAAATCACCTTCAACTTTGTGTGATTTTTCAATTTCAGTCCTTAGTTTGTTGGCATCCTCTTCATTGATGTCTTTTACTCTTAAATCTGGGCTAATTTTCAATTTTTCCAATATTTTTTTTGATTTATCTGGACCAATACCATAAACATAAGTCAAAGCGACTTCTACTTTTTTGTGATTTGGAATTGTTACCCCTGAAATTCTTATTGCCATATTTTTAAATATTGTTTACTTACTTTATAATAATTAACCTTGTCTCTGTTTGTGTTTTGGATTTTCACAAATACAACAAACACGACCTTTTCTTTTAATAATTTTGCAATCTTTACAAATTTTTTTTACTGATGCTCTAACTTTCATAATATTCGAAATTAAATAATTTTTGACAAAAATCCAGCCTTGAATTTCAAAACTAAAATGTTACTTCTAACTTAACTACAGTCTAAAAGTAATTCTCCCCTTACTTAAATCGTAAGGACTAATTTGAACTTTTACTTTATCTCCTGGTAGTAATCGAATTTTAAACATTCTCATTTTTCCAGAAAGATGAGCTAAAATTTCATGATCATTTTCAAGGACAACCTTAAATGTGCCGGCTGGCCTGAGTTCAAGAATTTCTCCTCTCATTTCAATAAAGTCTTTTGAACTGTCTGTGTTGTTTTCTTTTGTATTATTTCCCATTAACTAAAACTTGGCAAAATTTAAAAAGCTTACCAAATGATGGTAAATTCTAAATAAAGCTGAAATTTTTATTTCCTAGTAATTATATAGTTATTTACATACCTTGTCAAGTATTACAATAAACCTGATAAGTTTTACTTTATTTTTTGTAATTTACCAATAATATTACTAATATTAGTAGTCTTTATTCTAAAATAGCTTTTATCCTTCTGACGCCTGCGGAGGAGCTTTCTTCCTTTTTTATTTTAAATTTACCTAATTTTGCTATATTATCAACATGAGGGCCTCCACAAATTTCTTTTGAAAAAATATCACTTTTATTGCCAATTGTATAAACTTTTACTTTATCCGAATATTTTGAATCAAAAACTCCTGTCGCGCCACTTTCTTTAGCCACGTCCAGTGGGACTTCTTCAAAAGAAACAGACAAGCCTTTCCCAATTTGCTCGTTAATAATATCCTCAATTTTCTGTTTTTGTTCTGTCGTTAGTTTTTCGGAATGTGAAAAATCATATCGGAGTCTTTCTGCTGTTATGTTGCTTCCTTTTTGACTAACATGATCACCCAAAACTCTTCTCATTGCTTCTAAAAGCAAATGTGCGGTTGTATGTAGTTTTGTTGTCTCTTCAGATGTATCAGCCAAGCCACCTTTAAATTTTCCAGCGCTTGCTGTTCTTGAGAGTTCTTGGTGTTTTTTCAATTCTTCCCTGAAACCCGTCATATCAACTGTTAGTCCATTTTCTTCTGCCATTTCAACTGTCATTTCAACTGGAAATCCAAATGTCGCAAAAAGCTTAAAGGCTACATCACCTCTAATTTTTTGATTACTTGAATCAAGCAGCTTTTTTTGTTTTTCATGTTCAAAAGAAGTTAAAAGCTGTCCACTACTTTTTTTTGCAGAAACAATTTCATTAAACTCTTTTATGCCATTGATTAATGTTTTTCTAAACCTATCTTCTTCTTTGCTTATCTCCGCAATAATCATTTCACGTTTTTCTTCCATGTCGGTGTAATAACTTCCATATTCATCGATAACTACACTTGCAACACCTGATGTGAAATTTTCTTTTACGTCCAGGTCATAAGCAAAACGCACTGCCCTCCTAATCAATCTTCTAGTAAAATACCCCTGATCTTTATTATCAGGAATAGCACCATCACCTATCAGGAACGTAGCCCCTCTTAAATGGTCCATTATCACTCTAAAAGCGATAGTTTCTGTTTCATTTTCTCCATATTTTTTACCTGTAACTTCTTCGATTTTTGCTCTTAGTGTTTCAAATATATCCGACATAAAAATATCAGGAGTATCATTTACGGCGACAGCTAGTCTTTCAAGTCCTCCACCAAAATCAATATTTTGATTTTTTAATGGTTCAAAACCATCAGCAGTTTTCATAAATTGCATAAAAACATTATTTCCAATTTCAAGGAATCTACCACAATCGCAAGCTGGATGGCATGGTTCGTCTTTCCATTTTGATTTTTCGTGAAGTTTTAATTTATCACCAAAATCCCAAAACATCTCAGAATCAGGTCCGCCAGGCTCACCTACTGGCATATTCTCAGGGACACCAACTCGTGACCACCAATTTTCTTTTTCTGGATAATAAAATATTCTGCCATCTTGCATTCCATTAAGCTCGGCCAAATCAACAGCGTCTGCTTCTATGCCAACATTAGAAAATTCATTTTTCCAAAGACTAACAGCCTCATTGTCTTTATCCAGACCATATTTTTCATTACCTCTGTAAACAGAAATATACAATCTTTTTGGATCCAAGCCCAAGTCTTTAGTCAAAAATTCAAACATCCAAGGAATCTGCTTTTCCTTAAAATAATCACCAAGACTCCAGTTGCCAAGCATTTCAAACATTGTAGTATGTCTATTATCACCAACATCATCAATATCCATAGCTCTAAAACATTTTTGAGAATCAACTATTCTTACCCCTTCAGGATGAGTTTCTCCTAACAAATAATTTATCATTGGTTGCATTCCTGAGCCAGTAAAAAGTGTTGTAGGGTCATTTTCAGGCAATAAAGAAGCGCTAGGAACAATAACATGTCCTCTGTCTTTAAAAAAATCTAGATATTTTTGTCTCAATTCGCTTGCTTTCATATGTAAATATTTATTTATCAATACTTAATAAAATACTACATTATTATTATTATTATTTCAAGAATATTTTAATACTTTTCCATTAACTCGGTATTATTAACACCTAAAATAAAATATGGTTTTTGTGAATCACTTCTTTTCATTATAATCCAATAAGGCTCGTCTAAAATAAAATTTCTTGGGTCCTGAGGCTTCATTACTGCATTTCCAGGCATCACTATAGCTGCCTCATTCTCTACTCTTGCGCCCTTCTCATCCATATCAAATTTAATATTTTCAAACATCTGTGCAATAAAATAATCTTTAAAGTTTTTATTGTCTAGATATTTATTAATCAGTTCAACATAATCTCTATTATGGTCAAGGTGTAATTTAGGAGCCTCAAAACTATCTGCTGAACTAATGGTTTTTAAGTATTCTTTATTATTACTGTTAATTTCACTCAACACTATCTCCGGATTTGTCATATCATATCCTTTAGCTAGGATTAATTGGTCCTCCTGGTCTTCAAGGTCTATCCTAACAATAAATTTATCATCAGATTCATACTTAAGAACTCTTACATTATCTTTTTCAGCTCCTGTTTTTGCATAAAAACCTCTCAACTTTTCTCCATTAAAAAATACTTCTTTTTCAGTAAAAATAGTTTTGTACTCAACTTCTTTCAAGAAATAGGCATATGAAATAATATCTTTTTTAGCTAGATTCATGTCTAAGTCACCAAAGCTTTTACTTGGGAATTTCTTTTTTGACTCTTTGTTTATTATGTCAACCGTTTCTTGACCGTAGCCACTTTTAATATAATAACTCTTATCATCCAAGTCTTCTTTAGTAAAAATAGGATTATTAAGTTTTTCAATCATGGTCAAAGCTATTACATCCTCAGTCCTTAATTGCAATTTTTCATTAAGAATATTTTCATTTAAATCATTCCAAGCTAAATTCATTGCTCCACCCCAAACATAATTTTCCTTAAAATAACTACCAAGATAGTCGCCCGTGATACTTGCTTTAGTATCCTGAACAACATGAGGCTGTGCTGGTAATTTCTCAGAACAGGCTGTAAGTAAAAGTAGAGATGCAATTATTGGAATTATTATTAGCTTTTTCATAATATTTTGTAGTAAATTTTTTATAGTTTCCTTAAATAAGCTATCCAAAAGTTTCTTTTATAATTTTGTCCGGAAAATCTAGTATACCCACTTTCTTTTATTAATTTTTCTATTTTAAAATATTTTGAATACGTATTTTCAAAGTCGTCTCTAGTGAAAACTCTTTCTACAAGACCCAACACAGGCATTTTATAGGTATTTTTTTCTGGCCCAGGGTTGTTTTTAAGTAAATATTTTGCATTTTTATCACCATCCAAACACAATCCTCTTACAAAAAAATATCCGCCGGGTTTTAGACATCTTTTTACTTCACTCAAGAACACATCTCTCCCCTTCTCATCAAGTGAGTTTGAGCTTGTGACATCAATCACTAAATCGAAGGTGTTAGCTTCAAATTTTATTTTTTTTCCCAAGTCGGAAACAAAATATTCAATTTCTAGATTTTCATTTTTTGCTCTTTCTTTCGCTATTTTTATGGCAGTATTTGAAATATCCGTTGCACTAACCCTAAAACCCATAGAGGCTAAGTGGTTTGAATTCCTCCCTGTCCCACATCCTGCATCAAAGATTTTAAAACTAGAAAAATTTTTATCAATCTGTTTTTTATAATATTTTAGAAAACGAAGAAAAGTTGCCTGGGGTTTATCGTGTTTTGTAACTAGTTTTGATTCTCCCTTGTATTCATTTTCCCAAACACTAATTTGTCCCATATTATTTTCTTTTTATTTCATAAAGGAAAATTGCTAGTGCATTTGAAACGTTCAGTGATTCAATCTTGTCGGAGATATTTATCTTTAGGCTTGTTTTGGATAGCTCTTTTATTTCTAAATTAATTCCATGACTTTCACTACCAAAAACTAAAATGTATTTTTCCGGGAATGTAAAATCTGCAACGTCTTCACCATCAATAGCATCAGCTGTATAGATTGGTATTTTTTTTGAATCTTCTTTAAGAAAAGATAATTTATTGTCCTTGATTATATTAAGCTTGAATATGGCATCCTTAGCAGCTGAAATTGTTTTTTGATTATAGATTTCTGCACACCCTTCATCACAAACTATATTTTCGAAACCGAAAGCAAGACATGTTCGAAGGATGGTTCCTAGATTACCGGGATCTCCCACTCCGTTTAAATATATTGACGGAAGATTCTTATTAAGCTTACTGTCTTTTATTTTATACTGGGCAATAACACCGGAAGGCGTACTCAAGTCAGAAACAAAATTATTGATTTTTTCATCAATAATAAAAATTTTAGACTCAGGTATTTCATGCTTGGATTCTTTAAACTTATTGTGTTTTAGAAAATATTCGGTAACATAAATAGCCTCCATTTCAATCCCATCAAAAAAAGCGTCTCTAATTATCACAAAATTTTCTACCAAAAATGAAGAATATTGTTTTCGATACTTTTTTTGAGTTAATTTCTTTAATTGCTTTATTTTTTGGTTTTCTATACTTCGAATCTGTTTCATATACATATATTACTACAAATAAATATAAAAAAACAGCCCCATGTAATGAGGCTGCAATAAGTTAAGTAAATATTTTTTTATATTTACTCAGAGAAAAAATTCCCACTATTAACGCAATAATTCCTAGTCCAATCATTGAATCCTCCAGTGAAACGTGGTCAAGTATTAAACCAAAAATAAATAACGAAATCATACCAGCAACAGCACTTAAGCTTGAAATTAATGACAATACAGTTGCTCTATTTTCTGGTTTAAGATATTTATTTTTCATCTCAGAGGCTATTGTGCCTGTTATTCCTCTTAAAAAACTACTAAAAGCTAAAAAAGAGATAGCAATATTTGAGGTCAGAATTCCCATAAATATAAGAGGTAAACTCATGAACAAAACTATTGTTCCCAATACTCTAAATTCTCCAATTTTTTCTTTTATTTTATGAGAGTTTTTTGTAATAATCCAGGCAATAAAATTCATGAAGAAAAATACCCATCCATAATATTTTGGTGACAATTCTACTAGCTCAAAGTATGGATTTACAGTAAAAAACCATATTTTTGTAACAACATACATTAGAACGAAAAAGCCGACTATCCATTTTAGTTTTTTATGATTTGCGAGAAATAAAATACTAAATTTAATATGGTTTGCTTTTTCTTTTTCGCTGGCACTACTTTTTCGTTTAGTTTCTTTGAAGAAAAATGCAACGAAGAGAGAAAATATAACACCAGGGATAGAAATAAACATTGGTAATCTTGGATTTATAGCATACATGTATCCCGAGAGAATTGAAGTAAACATAACAACGAAATGCCTTCTTGATCTAGCCTTGGATACAACTTTTAAGTATTGATCATAGTTTCCCTCTTCCTTCATAGAATCAGCTAGGAGAGCTACATTAGTTCCTGAAATTAGAGCAAAACTTGTCATCGCTAGAATGTTCGCTATCCAAATATCCAAAGGGCAATCTGCAAACGAAAAATATGTTATACCCGCTACAGCTATAGCGGAGCCCAAAATAATAACATTCTTTCTTCCTAGTAAATCAGCCCAAGCACTAGAGTATATTTCTATAATAACTAAATATCCCAAAACGATTGACTCCATAAAATATAGCTCGCTCAGAGTCATTCCACCTACATTAATAATATAGGAGATAATAATTGGTCCCCAAAACAAAGGATCGATAAAAATATCAAAGAGCGTAAAAAGAGCAACATTGTCCAATTTTTTAAATTTTTTCATAATTTTTCTCCCTTTCTAGTTTTTTAACACACAAAAAGAGCCGACTTGTGTCGGCTCCAGACTATATAATGATATTAAATATTAACTAATATTACATAAAATTAAACAAAACCAACACAAAAGAAATTTGGACAGCAGAAATAGCCGGGATATAAATATCCCCGGTCCAAAAATGTTTAGTTAAGTTTTGTTTATTTACACAATTCATATTTTTTACCCCACGGCATACTGCAAAGCAGTAATTTAAAAAATTATCTCACTGGGTTAATCTATGTTTAATAATACGTAAAAACACTCTTTTTGTTACATACTTTCAACCAAATAACGTAGCATCCTCATATTTATTTAAAAAAGCCATTTTTTAGATGGCTTTTTAATTTCGTTCGAAATTTGGAAGAACAGTTAATAAACACTTATGAAGCTTGTTATAAACTACACGAAATACTATGTCTGAATACTCAACCAAATAATGACTTTTTGCATTACTTTCTTTTAAAATGAGTCTTGCCTCTCCTGACTTAATAATTGTAACAATTTTTTCTTAATCTTTTTGAGTCAATAAAATATTGTACCTTTGCAAAGCCCTTCTCGTAACGTGACGAAATCTATTTTTTCTTATTTTTTTCAAAATTTCCTCCTTTACTAAAGAACAATTTAATATAATAAATATAGCTATTTATATTAATCTTATTTTTCTATCGGTTTTGCTGTCACAACCAATCTTTGTTTGGTCGAATATATTGGAGTGCATGTAAACATAGTTAATATCTCATCATCACTTGGATCAATCACAGAAAGATCCGTATCTTCAACAACTTTTATATCATCAATTTCATAATACATCTCCTCCCCCTTCCAAACAATATAAACCAAATCACCAATCTCTAACTTATGGAAAAGATAAAAAGTAAGATTATTTGGCGGAAGATATTTAAATCTGTGCCCAGTTATAATAGTATTCCCAATCTCCCCAGGACGAGCTCCTGTGGGCATTAACCAGGCTCCGAGGGATAATCCATACGCTTCATTATCAGTTTCTACAATGGGCGCGTTAACGCCAATTTTTGAGATAATCAATCTATCAGGTGATGTCTTGTATTCACTTTTAGGAAAACCCGTTGTGACTTCAGTAATTATTTCGTTATTCTTTTTAAACTCCTCAACTATTTTTTCGGTTTCAACTTTTTGATCTATATCCTTATTACTCAATCTATATTTTACTTCAGGATAAAAGGGCAAAATTAATATATAGAAAAAAATTGCAAAGCTTAAAAGCCCTAATATAAATATTAGGGCTTTTCTATTCTTTCTATTTTTAAGTCGAAAAATCATTATTTATGAAGTTTTTCTTAAGTATAGGGCTGATGCTGAGGTCATAAATAATGCAAACATCAGATAAATAAATTCAAGGAAACTAAATCCAGTTTCAGCAAGAACCATTGGTATTTCAACTTCCACACTAGCAGGAGCTGAAACTTCGGCATTGTTGTCTGCTTTCGCTGTTGCTGCAATTGAATATGTCTGAATTTCTGATGTTTCAGAAACATCAACATACATATCAATTACCACATCATCTCCAGCTGCAATATCTCCTAATGCCCATGTTCCAGAGACTGCAGGATCATTGTAACTAAGACCATCTGGAAGAACTACTTTTAGTTCTGAATTAATAGCATCAATATTACCCATATTTGAAACTGTGATACTAAATTTAACATTTTTATCACCTGGCCTAGCAGTAGCTAATTCAGGATCAATGCTAATTCCCAAGAATGGAGCACCTTCTTCACCTTTAACAATAGGTGTCTCTTCTACATAGGTTGTTATTGGAATCCATGAAGAAGACCTTCTGCTTGATGAATGATTACTACTTCCTTCTTCATAATTATAAAAATCTCTAAAAATAGGTTCATTCCCAACAAAATCAACTTCATATGAAGTTATTCCATCTTGAGATACCCATCCACTTCTATCTTCTTCTATTATTTTGTATGTACCAGGTTCTACTTCAAAACAATATCCACCATCAATATCCGTGGTTGTTGATACTGTGAATGATTCATAATCCACACTTGCAACAGTAAATTCTGCAATCCTCTCAATTTCAATCCCCCATCCTTCTTTAGGAATATTACCGTTTCCACTATCATATTTATGACCACAAACCATAGGTCTATTTACAAAGTCATTCTCAACGAATACATCTACTAGGATACTATCATCCAATGTTTGTTGGACTGCGATTGTGTAGATTGTCTCTGGTACTAAAGGAAAAGCAACTTCAAAATAACCACTACTTGGGACAATCTGTTTCCAACCATCTTTCATTTGTTCTTTTACGATATATGTTTCATTATCACAACGAGCATCAAAGCTATAATAACCATTCATTTCGGTTACTGTTGTTGCAATTAAATTATCACTATCATCGTAAAGCTCAATTACCCAACCTCCAGTACTCCAGTCGTCTTGACCATCCCCCATTTCTTCCCATTCTTCAAAATGTTGTTTCTTGTATCCATCAATAACATTATCACAACCACAATCTTCTATAATTTCCCATCCAGTATAATAACCATCATCAGCTGTAGTAGTTGTTAACCAGAAAAATGATTTACCATCCTCTACCCACACCTCATCATTCCCTGCATCGTAATTAGGATCTCCTAAATCAGTCGAAGTTCCAGTTTTATCAAATCCATTTTCTAGTTTATTTTCTCCTGGATATTTACTTGTATCATCGTCGCCTAGGTTTAAAATGCTAGCATTGTAAAACTCAATGTTCCCATAAACATGCTCTTTATCACCATTTTCATCATTCACATGAGAACCATATAACAAAGCTCTTACATTTCCTTCTGATCTTTCAACTGCCAAACCAGGGACATCTTCATATTCTGGACTTTCATCCATGGCAGAATCTTCATAAAAACCATAATTACCACTATATAAAGCAAACCAAGTTCCTTGAGGAATATGATACCAATCTGATCCAAGATATATATCTGAGCTCATATCACTAAACTCCCCTTCAAAATTTTTGACTCCTTCATCTTCTTTAATATTAACTCGAGCTAAAACTAAATCTGAACAATCCTGAGATCCTTCAATCGTACACTTATCAGTACATACCGCGCCTTGGTCTAATCCATCATCTCCATCACACTCTTCCCAGTCTTGATTTGCAATACCGTCTCCACAAAAAATTAATTGACAATCATCACTACATAGGTCATCGTCAATATCGCATTGTTCTCCATTATCCAATATTCCATCACCACAAAAGTTTGCGATGCAATCAATGATTTCTAATTCAACGTTATCAATAAATGTTCCAAGTTTATTAGAATCTTCACGATCACCTCCATCAGCAAATGCTATTTTTGTTACAGCTGAATCAGCCATGAAGGTGATTTCTTCTGATTCCCATACAGTATTAGTATTATTACTACCATCTTCACTATACGTTCCAGCTAATGTTCCATTTAAATACACCTCTAAAATATTAACATCAACGTTCGGCCTAGGCGAAAAATCAAAAGTCAATAAATATTCAGCACCGATAAATGTATTAACATCTTGATCTATAACAACCGAAGCTTCTTCATCGCCATGCCCGTCTGAATCAAGCTCTGCATAATTAAAATCATTAACAGGGTCTGAGGTTGCCCAAGAATTTACACCATATTGGAGTTCTAATTTTGGAGTTAGTTCACTTAGATAAATCCAACTAATATTCCAATCAATTTTATCACTTACATAAACACCCCAGCCTTTAGGAAATTTTTCAACTTGATTCTCGAATGAAGGATTCAATAAAGCAACCGGCCCAATCTCACATCCACAATCTTCAATTATACTCCAATCAGCATAAAATCCATCATCACCAGTATTTGCCCACATGTAGAAATCGACTATCGTGTCACCATCAAGTCCTAACTCATCAACACCCTCTAAAGGATTTAAAGAATCTTCCCCCCAGTCTCCTGTGTTTGCGTTATAGAATTCAAGATCTCCTCGAATATCTTCAGAATCAGATTGAGTCAAAGTGGTATGCATTACTGCCCTAACGCTCCCATCAGTTCTCTGAACCGCAAGACCTGGAACATTTTCGTACATATTAGAATCGCTAATATAATTTTCGTCTAAGTAAAGTGCAAACCAAGCGCCACCTGGAATATAATAAGAATCAGATCCTAAATAGACTCTATCATTCATTTCACCATTACCTGTATCATTAACATCCTCAACATTAACACGAGCTAAAACCAAATCTGAACAAGTGTTGTCTTCTACTATTTGACACATTTCATTACAGGTTAAACCACTATCAACATCGGCGCCATCACATTCCTCCCACTCTTGGTTTACAACATCGTCACCACAAAATACAAACTGACAATCATCGCCACACAAATCACCACCATCACATTGCTCCTCGTTATCTACAGTTCCGTCGCCACAAACATCTTCTGGTGCATCATTACAATCATATCCTTCAAGTCCTAGCCAAGAAAAAGCTACCTGTCCCCAATCATCACACCAACTATTATTTGGCTCCGTAGCTACAAATTTAACCACTACTTCTCCGGTCACTCCTGGAAAACCATATTCGCTTTCCACCCAGGATTCACCTGAATTTTGTCCACCTGTATAATGACCAATTACTGAATTATTTATATAAATATCAAAACTATCATCAACTGCACCGTCAAGATGTTCAAAAACAATATTGTCAACATATTTATCTCCAACATCAAAAGTTATTGAAGCAGACTCATATCCAGAACCACAACCATCTCCAGGACCCATTAACAATCTGAATGATCCATCACTACTTCCTCCACCGTAAGTACCACCCCATGTCCATATATCACTCCAATCATCTAAAATATAGGCTGATTCAGAAATACTTAAACCAATATCCACATAATTAATATATCCAGGAATAACAACAACATCATCATCTCCACAAACTTCTGCATCACATAGAACTTCAACAGTCGCGCTAACATAATCTCCATAACCAGTTTCGGTTGACCAGTATTTAGCTTTATTTACAATCAAATCTCCACATTGAACATTTTCTGAAACTTCCATGATTAATTCAGCTGTTCCTGTTGCACCTGGCACTAAAATTCCAAAATTCCATTCAATCTGAGTGCTAGAAACATTATTAATTACTGTTACAGAGTCACCTGAATCGCTTGCACTCGAATCTACATAAATAGTATTTAAGTCAAATTCATCGGTCAACTTAACACCTCCGCCTGTACAATTCGTGTCTCCAGTATTTTCAAGTGTTAAATCATAAATAATTTCCCCTCCAGCGTAAACAGTGCTTTGTTGTGCTGTTTTTATTAATTCTAACTTACATCCAGTACCAGTATCAGAACAAACCAAATCTGAACCATCACAATCCTGATCAATTTCATCGCCGCAAATCTCTTTTTGGCCTGGATTTACAGAACTATCACCATCATCGCAATCAATCATCCCACAATCACCACCTTCAACTGAATAGCCATCATCATCGTCGTCAGCACAAACAGCAGGAATTATTTCACAAACACCGCTATCACAGAATTCTTCATACGAACAACCAGTATCATCACTACAATAAACAGGTTCACAAGTATCATTCACAGCGCCTGGAGTTCCTAGATCTCCATCACCATAAGAACTAGTTGATTCACACCAATTATTTTTATCATCATTGTCAGAATAGTCATTCAAAAGCATTGATACACCAACACCAAAAGGCCAATTTTGATCAAATGCAACCTTATCAATTTCAACATCACCACATTCAATCAATATCTTATCTGCCGAAGTATTATTAAGATTAAAATCATCGTATTCATAATCAACTGTTACACCTCCATTTTCGCCACTGGTTCCATTTATCCCAAAAACTAAATATTCACCAGACAATATTATTAGATCATTTTCAACATAAAAATCATCGTTATCATAGTCTGTTGCTAGACAACCTTTTAAATTAAAATCTTCATTTGTAGTATTATAAATTTCAAACCATTCGCCAGAATCATCATCAACCGCATTCGGATTTGGCATTATTTCAGAAACAATAACATCACCTTCTTCTGGGGAAAAAACTCCATCACCGACACTATAAGTATCCTGCTTGTTGTTATAATTAGCCTTATAAACTCCTGACTCTCCGCTTTTAATAGTGTGTGCTAAAAAACAAAAGTTACCATCACCATCTGTATCATAGTCACCCTCAGCAACAGCGGTGTTTTTGTCAGCAGGAACAGCAGTAATGTTCCATGAATAGCTTGAACTACTTGAGAAACCAGCACCATTTATATAAACATTATCATCAACTTCATAATGATTTACATTTTGTGGAGCACCACAATCACTAGTGGTTGTCCAAATAGATCCAGAACTATCTGCACTAGCAAAATTAGCTCCAAAAATAAAGAATTGACTGAAGACCATATTAAACATAACGAAGTAAACCAGCCATTTCATAAAAGAGTCCCCCTTTTTGTTTGAAAAGTTAAATTTCCCAGACATAATTTTAAATTTATTTATAATTTTTAATAAGATATTCTTAATATTAGCAAAGATTTACTAAAAGTCAATCTGGTTTTAATAAAGTTACGGTAAACTTTGTAGCTGCGCATCAACTTTCCTTGCTTGTTCAAGTGCCAATTCTAATTCAACATCGCTTTCCGCTATCATCGCCTTGAAATATTGATATAAATCACAATTTAGCTTTATAAATTCATGAGGTTTTAGTTTTTGCTCTTCCTCGGCAGGAGCTCCTTGACCATAAGCATAAACCTTATTTACTACATGCCCTGTATAATCAGAGACAGACCCAGCCAAAGCTTTCATATTCTCAAGCATTAAACCAGCGGCATGTTCAGCAGTGCTAGCTGTCATCTTTGCTACATCAGGAATTCCCCCAGCTAAAACAGAGGCCATTCGCGTTGCTCCTTCGAATATTAGCAAATTTGTCATATCAGCAAGTCCACTAAGACACTGTTTATTAGATTCAAGCATTGCGGTACTCAGCTCTAGTCTGGTGCCGTTAATGGCATTCGTAGTGTCTATCCAAAGCCTCTTTTCTGCTTCAAGTTTTGCTCTTAATTCTGCAATCGCAGCTTCATCGCGAACACAGACTCCCTCCGAGCATGTTTTTGAGACTTCTGAACCACCAAAATTTTCTATATCTGTGCTACAATCAGTATCAAAAGTTTTTACACATTCATTTTCTCTTGGATTACAACCCATTTTCCAAGCAGTTTCACCTTCACAAATTGGATCACAATCACTATCGTATTTACAGTCACCCTCCGCTAGTTCTTCATCCTCATCATCAACCAACTCATCTATTTCATCGTATTTTACGCATTCATTATTAAGAGCAATCTCATCATCATCACAATATGTGCACTTTCCTTTTTTGTAAATTCCCCCATCACCGTAACAATCTTCTTCAAAAATAACTCTTTCTTCTTCGACCCATTCATCATATTCCCCGTCAACATAGTCTTTTGCCTCCCCCCTGCTCATCCCAATACTTTCACAATATTCTCCATGATTAGCACATTTACAATATTGAAAGTTTATATGTGGTCCACAAAAATCATCTTTTTGATCTCCCCTTTCAAATTTTATAGAATCAGAGCATCCAGACAAGAAAAAAACCAGCATAAACACAGATAACAATTTTACATACTTCATTGTTTTGTATTTAAAAAAATTAGTGTTTTTTACTGGTGACAGCTTCGTATTATTCATAATCTATATATTATATATATCATTATAACATTAAAAATTCATTAAGAATTTATATGTTATTATTATAGCAAAATTAACTATTCTTCTCTACATTTCTTTTAAAATATATCGCAAGAAAGTAAAAAGTAAAAAATGCTGAAATTAATATTAAAAATTCTGAAAATCTAAAGCCAGTCGCAGGAAGTTCATATTCTATTCCTAGAACTTTTACATTTTCAAGCTCAACTTCAACATTTGAGCTAGTTTCTATCTTTTCATGGTTCGATGCTAGAACACTGGCTACATTTGTATATATTCCAGCTGAAACACCATCAGAAACATCAACTAAATATGTAATAGTTTTGAATTCATCAGTATAAACATTGCCAAGATTCCATACTTTTTCATTACTTCCCGTACTTGAAAAAGAAAAACCTTCTGGCAAAGTATCATTCAAAATTACGCCGTAAGCTGCGAGATTACCTATATTTTCAATATTAATAGTATATTCGACTTGATCACCGGATTCAACAAGGTAAATTGATGATTTCTTTTCAATAAGTAATTCTGGTTCTCCCTCTTCTCCCAATACGAGCGGAAGATCTTCTTTCTGAGTAAATAGTGTTCCCCTACTTCCAGTAGAAGAAACCTTTTGGGTCTCACCTGATTCACTTACTGCAGAAATGGAAATATTAAATTCTAATGATTTACCTTGATAATCATTTCCAGTCGCATCCAGGAAACTTATTGTAGAATCATATACTTTTTTTGAACCTGCTAAAACACTGGAAAGGCTAGCTTCTCCGTCACTAAAAAATTGCTCCAAGGTTTCATCATAGTAAATATCGACACCAGAATTAATAACAATTCTCATTTGTTTTGCCAATGAGTCATCGTCCCAATAAGAATCAACTTCTACTTTTACATTTAAATCTTCTGCTTCATTGTTTTTAACACTAACCCATTTGGTACTTTCATCACCAGGTAAAATATTTAAATCACTAAACAACGGCTTACTTTCAAAAATAATTTCAACACCACCACTCTGAGCTAAGACTTGTTGTGAAAACAAAAATACTCCCAAAAATAATATTGAGCTTATTACTGAAAATTTAATTGTATTTTTAAATATTTTCATTTTATTTAGATATTATTCTACATCAACTGGTGTTGGTGGTGTTGGTTCAACAGCTTCTTCCGGTGCAGGTGCTGGTTTTTCTTCTGGGGTTTCGTCTGCCGGAGTTTGTTTTTCAGAAGTATCAGCAGGCTCCTCAGTAGATAATTTGTCTACAGGTTCTTCTATCGACGCTCCATCACCTTCTTCAGCTCCATCACCTTCTTCAACTCCTTCACCTTCTTCAACTCCTTCACCTTCGTCACCTTCGTCAGTTTCTTCACCACCTTCTATATTCCCCTCTTGAGAGGGGTGCCTAGGGGGCGGGGTGTGTTCTTCTTCATCTTCTTCACCCGTAGTTTCCTCACTCGAGGTTTCTTCTTCTGGAGTATCAGAAGGATCCTCAGTAGATAATTCATCTGCTGGTTGTTCCTCTGCGAGTTCTTGCGATAGATTTTCCTCATCCTCTCCTTCCTCTTTTTCTTCGCCCACTGCTTCTCCCTCTTCATCTTCTTGTTTATTCTGTTCATCTTCGCCATCACCATCTACTGGAGTTTCTTCAGCTACGGGAAGTTCTACTGCTGTCTGTCTTAATAGAAGGGGCTCATAATCATCCGCACTTGGATCATTTTTTGATAAATTAATATGTCCAGGCGTTCCACAGTTATAAAGTTGAGCGTCTACATTCCAATAAGATTGCATTGTTTCTAAATCAGTTGAAGTCATTATACTCGGGTCACATGTATGCCAACTTTCAACATCACCGCCATCACCAGGTGTCAAATTTCTCTCCATTGACCATTTTTCTCCAACCTCATTTACCCCTACTGGCCAATCACTAGATCCTGGAACAGGTGTACTATCAATAATATTTCCATCACTATCCTTCAAAACAATTTGTCCATTTTCACTATAATCATCAATATAGTCTAGGCTAGAATTTGGTTGATTCATCGGAACTGCAATATCTGAATGATGGCTTTTCCCTGGGTGGCTTGCAATCAAGAAGTATCCATTAGCTGGAATTCTCCTGCTGGCTGGTATCATATATGTTCTGCCCCCTGTTCTTAGCTCATCGATTTCCCATATTCCAATATTTATTTCATGATCTGTCATATTTCGAAGCTCTATCCATTCATCACCACTGTGTTTTGTACCAGCATCATCTTCACTTCCCATCCACATAATTTCGTTTATCACAACATCTCCTTCTCCAATTTCTGGAGGAATCTCCCAAACACCACTAAGAACAATATTTGAAATAACCTCTCTATCACTAAATCCACTTACCTCTTCTTGGTCACCCGTAAAAACAAAATCGAATTCACATGTTTTTGACCAATATATATTATCATCACTATTTATATTTACCTCAAATGAAAACGTATCGCTATCCTCTGAATTCATATTCAAACCGTACAACTCAAAATCGGCAAGCATCCCATCATAAATAGTCAGTCCATTCATTTTCATTTCCAAATAAAGCTCACTGCACAATATTTCACTCTCATCTTCAAAATCAATACTACCCTTGTAGTCCATATCCAACTCACCGCCATTCTGAACAACTATTTCACGTTCAGTGCTCATGTCTGGGGTAACTGCTGGGAAAAAATTGTCTTGAGAATATAGATCAAAATTTAAGTTAGCAGCTGCAATATAATTATCTTTTGATTCTTCAATATCACTAAAATAAGAAATTGTATTACCAATATTTGATAAAGCAACCCAATTTATCGCAACCATCAAAAACATAGCTACTGTTTTTGTCATCATTCTAAAATATGCCTTAGCAACACCATGAATGAGATTTTTCATTTCTATTCCTTGATTTATGTTTGACTCTATTCTTGCAGGAATTATAATTTTTAAATCTTCGTTGTTTTTTATATGAATATTTTTCTGAACCTCCCTAGCCTCCATCAAACCACTAACTCTTTCGGAAATAGAAAACTCCAAAGTATTCAAACTTTTTCTTTTACTACAATTCAATTTTTTATTCCCGTCTACTTTCATATTCTATTTTGAATTATCTTTTTCATCTGAATCGCGTGAGAGCGATTCATCCGTCTCGTCTCGAAGAGACCTGGATGGATTATTCTTTTACATTTTCATCTGAATCGCGTGAGAGCGATTCATCCGTCTCGTCTCGAAGAGACCTGGATGGATTTTTACCTTTTCTTATTTTCTGAGCTTCTTTCCAGATCTTCTCACCTTCTCCATAAACTATAATTAAAGCTGGTACAACTATTAAAAACAAAAAACCATAGGGCTTTTTAGCCGTACTAATAGCATACCCAAGATATGGAACATCTAAAAATACTTTTCCAATAACCTTATCTTTGGCAATTTTATTATTATCTGCTGCATTATTAGCGTCACCCTTCGTTGTATAACTTATATCTCCATCATCATTTAATATTTCAACTATTCTGTGAGTTGTTGGAGTTTCGGTTCTTGTATTTTTCCCAAAAGTAATAATATCTCCAATTTTATAATCAGCAACTGGTTTAGCGACAATCACACTCCCAGTCTTTATCGCCGGTTCCATTGAACCAGAAAGAACCACAAACACTTTGAGGTTCCCGGTAATAGGCAAAATTGACACAAGAAGCACTACACCGATAACTACTATCAGTGAAAAAAATACTACTTGAATTGTCTTTAGAACTTTTTTCATAAATTATCTATTTGTCATCGCGAGGAGCGCTAGCGACGTGGCGATCTCCTCACCCCCCTGTCATCCTCAGCTTGACTGGGGATCCAGAATTTTCTACTCCCCTCTCGACGAGGTGAATCGACCTCGGGAGAGAGAAGGTACCCTGGGGTAGGGGTGGCAGCTTTGCTGACGGGGTGTGTTTTTCTATTA
>JAQIDC010000017.1 GCA_027858235.1 Patescibacteria group bacterium
TTGCAATTTTTTTATTAAACTGGTATAGATAAATAGAATTAAGGAATTTATTATGATCAAAAAGTTTAGTAAAAAAGAGATACAGTTGCTTACAAAGAATAAAAACATTCAAAATGTTACTGAAAACATGATTACTTATTCAGAAGATTTTAGGATAAAATTCATGCTTGAACATTTAACAGGAACACCTCCTCGATTTATATTTGAGAAATATGGGTTTGATATTGAAATAATTGGTATCAAAAGAGTTGAACGAGCTGCTTACCGCTGGAGAAAGTTATTCAAAAAAAATGGTTTATTGGGTTTGAAAGATTCTAGAAAGGAAAATTCGGGAAGACCATTAAAAAGAATCTTAACAGAAAAAGAAGAAAATTTAAAATTAAAATCCAAGATCAAATTTTTAGAGATGGAGAATGATTTCTTAAAAAAGTTAAGAGCCATGAGGGGGTGTATTCCCTAAGTAAAACTAATATTTTTGAACTAATCAAATTGACAATCGACGGCACTGGTTATAAAAATGTAGTTTCTTATTTATGTAAAATAGCCAAGGTGTCAAAATCAGGCTACTATAATTATATCAACTCGGGAAATAACAGGAAAATTAAAGAGCAAAATGATTTAGAAACCAAGAAAATAATACTAAAAGCTTTTAATGTTAATGGATATAAAAAAGGTGCTCGTCAAATTAAAATGAGGCTAAAACGAGATTTTAAAATAGTTTTTAATCTGAAAAGAATAGGACGAATAATGCGGAAATATAAAATCATATGTCCGTATAGAAAGAGAAATCCGTATAAGCAAATTGCTAAAGCAACAAAAGAACATAGTGCAAAACCTAATATATTAAAAAGAAATTTCAAACAGGAGAAGCCTGGAAAAGTATTACTAACTGATATAACTTATCTTTACTACGCAGGAGGTAAAAGAGCTTATCTTTCAGTTGTAAAAGATAGTTCCACGAATGAAATATTATCACACGATATTTCAACTAGCTTAAGTTTAGAAATAGTAATTAAAACTATTAATAAGTTATGTAGGCAAAGAGAGAAATTGTCTGAAGATGCATTTATTCACTCTGATCAAGGATTTCATTATACAAGTCCTAAATTTCAAAAATTATTAGTTGAAAATGGAATTGGTCAATCTATGTCAAGAAAAGGTAATTGTTGGGACAATGCACCCATGGAATCTTTTTTTGGACATATGAAAGATGAAGTAGATATTAAAGGTTGTAAAAGTTTGAAGAAAGTGAAAAAAATTGTAAACAAATACATGAGATACTATAACAATGATAGACCACAATGGGATTTGAAAAAGTTGACTCCTGTTGAATACAGAAGTCAACTTTTAGAACAACCCCCTTTTTATCATTGTCCTTGACAAAGGGTACAGATTAGTTTGGGTGGGCTGTTTCGGGTCTTCAAACAAAAGACGTTCATCAGATTTCTGCTGAAGATCTGCATGATTTAATTACAGGTACATCAACAATTGTATTATTGGATGTTCGTGCACCTGGAGAATTCAACGACAATCATATAGAAAATTCTATAAATATTCCAGCGCCTGAATTAAGAAGTAGATTTAGTGAACTGGATCCTGAGAAGAGAACTATACTCATTTGTAGCACGGGACATAGATCAAGTCTAGGTGCAAGTATTTTAAGACAACACGGCTTCAAAGAAGTATTTAATGTTGCAGGCGGAATGTCTGGTTACAGTGCTGCAGGTTATACACAAAAATGTAGAGTATGTGAAAGTCCTCATGGATCAAGATATTTTTCTGATTATTTGCAAACTAGGCAACATTGGAATACTAAGAAAGGATAGGGGATAAAATATGGAATATTTAACACAAGTACGATGGTCGCCTTACATTGTAGGTATAGGTATAGGTATAGGTGTATTAAGCTGGTTAACATTCTTAATATCAAAAAAACCCATAGGATGCTCTACTGCCTTTGCTAGAACAAGTGGAATGATCGAAAGAATTTTTCGAGGTAATAAAGTAAATGAAAAATTATATTACAAGGAATTCGTTCCCTCAATAGATTGGGAATGGATGCTTGTTATAGGCATAATAATAGGTTCATTTATTTCAGCCTTTATCTCAGGTGACTTTAACTGGGTATGGGTACCATCACTTTGGAGTAATACATTCGGTTCGAATGTTTTAATAAGAGTAGTGGTTTCTATTGTTGGAGGAATGTTTTTAGGCTTTGGTGCCAGATGGTCAGGAGGTTGTACCAGTGGGCATGGAATAAGCGGGACACTTCAACTCGCAGTTTCCAGCTGGGTTTCAGCGATATTTTTCTTTGTCGGAGGAATTTTAACAGCATTTTTAATGTTTAATAGCGGATTCGGAGGATAATATGAATGAAAAAAAAATTACTACGATTCCTGAGAAGAAAAATTATTTCCAATTGATAATTGGATTAGTATTCGGAATATTCTTTGGATTTCTCCTTCAAAAAGGTGGTGCAACAAAGTATGATGTTATCATTGGGCAATTACTTCTTGTAGACAACACTGTAGTGAAAATCATGTTGTCTGCTGTGGTGACAGGTATGATAGGAATTTATTTCATGAAAACCATGGGATTGATTCAACTTCATCCAAAGCCCGGTTCGTTCGGTATGAGCGTTGTTGGGGGATTGATCTTCGGTGTCGGTTTTGCCGTCTTAGGTTATTGTCCCGGTACAATTGCCGGTGCGGTAGGGAATGGTTATCTTGATGCCATAACAGGTGGTTTAGTAGGTATTATTATTGGTGCTGGTCTTTATGCGTCAATATATCATAAATTAAAAGGTAAAATATTACAGAAGGGATATTTTGGTAATATAACCTTACCTGAATTGTTTAAAGTGAACGATTGGGTGATCGTGTTACCACTGAGTGCAGCATTGATCTTTCTTCTATATTGGATGGAAAAAGCAGGTTTGTAGAACTAATAAATTAGGAATATTATGAAAGAAATACTACATATAGTATCAATCATTATTGGAGGTATCGGTGCAGCTGTAATTACCTGGGGAGTTATACTGATAACTTTCAGATTAATTATTCTAGAATTTAAGCGAATTAAACAGGGATCTATTTACAGAGAAAGAGAAACAGTCCGTCATCAGCTTGGATCTTATCTTTTACTTGGATTAGAATTTCTTATTTCAGCGGATATAATCGGTAGTATAGCTCATCCAACATTAAATGACATGGCTGTCTTAGGAAGTATCGTAATAATTCGTACGATAATCAGCTATTTTCTTGAACGTGAAGTTGCTGAGTTTGCTCCACCTGAAAAAAAATAAAAAATGAAATTTAATTTTTTATTGTTTTTGCTACATCAAAGACATAATTTACATGATTAACTACTTTTGATAGAAATATTAAATATATTAAATTAGGTATTCCTATTTATGAAATTTTGATAGATATTGTATCGTATATAAAAAATAAAAGTATTATGGAGAAAAGATGAAAAAAGTAAAATTGGTTCTAGTAATTTTAATATCATTATTTTCTCTAGTAATATTTTTACAGAACACTGAGCCTGTAGACACAAAGATAATATTCTATACTTTTACAATGCCCCGAATTGCACTTTTAGTATTAATGTCATTGCTCGGTTTTATATTGGGTGCAATTACTGTGTATTTTTATGCAGGTAATAATAAGGATAAATAAAGCTGAGGTTTTAGAATGGCAAGATTTATAAAAAAACATAAACATGAGATCGGGTTAGGGCCTGATGACCTGAAGTTTAGAGGTGAAAAGAAGAGTGATGCTGTACTACTCAGAGTTATTGATTTTGATTCTGAGAATAAAGAAGAGAAAGTAATAAAATCTATTGAAGAAGTATCTTCTTACAGAAAAAAACCATCTGTTACATGGCTTAATATTGATGGTCTTCATGATGAATCGGTTATTTCTGAAGTTTCAAAACATTTCGAAATCGAGAAACTAGTACTATCAAATGTCCTGCAGACAAACGCAAGACCAAGGGTGATCGAGTATGATAATTGTGTGTACATATCTCTTAAAATGCTTCAGCAGGATGAAAAGACCGGTTCAATATCTGTTGAAAATTTGAGTTTAATATTAACCGATACAGTTCTTAT
>JAQIDC010000018.1 GCA_027858235.1 Patescibacteria group bacterium
ATTGGTATATTTTTTCATAGAAGTAGTGGTTAATTTTAGTTATAGTTGTAAAACTAGTTTTCATAGCTAATCTTACCACTACTTTTTAGTTTTCCACCACAGTTAATATTGTACAGCCATTTTAATTTGACTTTAAGAATTTTTTTGATATAATATAATTAATCACGATAAAAGGCTACGGAATTTGATGCGTTCACTTTCCAGATGCCTTTTTTTGATACTCTAATTTATTTCTTGATAAATTTACATAAGAAAGATATTGGCTAAAATTACGCAATAAAGCCGAATATCTTTTTTTGTTTGGAATACATATTTTTAATAATTTTTCATCTTTTATAAGTTGTTCTATCAAACAATGAAAATCACCATCTCCGCTAACAATAACTGCTTTATCAAAGTTATTATACTCAAGCATTGTATGCAAAACTAATTCGGCGTCAACATTGCCTTTTACAAAATCACCATTCCCAAGAACTGGCTTAAAAATTAAAATATACCCTACCTTCTCTAAAAATTTATATAATTTTAAATTTTCCTTGATATAGCCAATAAACAAAAAAGTTTTTGTTGTTTTATGTTTATGCTTTAAATAAATATAAAATTTGGCGAAATCAAGGGTCCATCCTTGATCCTTTATTGATAAATTCAGATTCTGACTATCAATAAAAGCATAGTTATTTTGTTTTTTTAGGGGTTTTTGCATGAAGGGAGACTCAGCAAAGCTGAGGAATTTTTAATTTTGAGTTTCGAATTTTGAATGAAAAATCTAATTTACTAGCTTACAAGTTTACAGACTACAACCTAAAACCTAGAGCCTACAATCTAGAACCTAATCTCATTTTAGCAAATTTACATCCCCTTGCCAATGATTATTATGACAGATTTTGATCGTTTATTACAAATTTTATTTATATTTTAATTTACAATATAAAAGACCTCCGATGTCTTTAAGGACATCGGAGGTCTACACTTTAAAATATATATTTAAACTTTCCCTAATTCCAAATACTGATCAACTTTTATCTGTTCTACAAATTCATCCATGTGCGAAACAAAAATCATTGCCCCTTTGTATTCGTTAATTGCCTTGGCAATCACAGGAATATGTCTAAAGTTAATATGATTCGTTGGCTCATCGAGAATTAAAAGGCCTGGTTGCATTATAACCAGTCTAGCAAAAGACAAAAGCCCTTTTTGTCCTTCTGACAAATCACCCACTTTGTGATCCATGAGATTGCCTGCAATTAAAAAACTAGCTGCGATTGCTCTCATTTCTTGTTCCTCAATCCCTCTCGGTGCTACATTCGCTAATGAATCGAAAACTTTTTCATCAAAATCAAGGCTCGCAAAATCTTGACTATAATATCCGATAACTACTTTGTCTAGAATTTGAGCACCCTCCGCTTTCCCAGAAACAAGTGAACGCAAAAATGTACTTTTGCCAATTCCATTCGGTCCAGTTACAATCATATGATCGCCTTTTCTTAAAATAATATTTGTCTTTTTTTCAATTGGTTCGTGATTTTTTATTACTTTCAAAGAATTAATAGTCACAATTTCACCAACAATATCTTGAACGGGAATAGTAAATTCTTTGATTGTCTTATCTTCACGACGAACATCAACCATCTCTGCTTCCATAACCTCTGTTTCTTCTCTCATTTTTTTAGCTAATTTTCGCATTTTACCACCTTTTAAGGCAAAGAAGTTAACCTTTTCTTTTCTGTCTTTAATTATTTTCTCTAACTGGGCATTTTTCATCTTCTCTCGTTTTACCCTCTGAGATATTTCTTCAACTACGGAATAATAATCACCAACATAAATCTCAGTTTTGTGAGTATAAATATCAAGATAGACAACACCCTCTGTAAAACAGTTTAGAAAATCGGCATCATGGGAAATAACAATAACTGTTTTTTCATACATTACCAAAAATGTAATCAAATGATCTATTCCTTCTTTGTCTAAATTATTTGTCGGCTCATCAAGAAGTAAAATATCGGGATTCTGAATCAAAGCAAAGGCCAACAAAAGTCTCGCTTGTTGCCCTCCGGATAAATCCCCAACCTTTTTGTCTGTATCAACATGCAGATTAACCGCATCTAAAACTTTTGACATTTGACTTGCTAGGTTTTTTTGTTCTATTTCAAATGCACTCGCAAAATATTTCTCAACACTCAAATCCATTTCTTCTCTTTTGATAACCTGATTGGCGCTCGCTACAGTTGCCTCTGGATTAACATGAATTTTCCCTTTCTTGGGAACATTTTCCCCTTTTATCAATGAAAAAAGAGTGGACTTCCCTGCTCCATTTTGTCCCATTAGAGTTACTTTCGCACCTTGACGTACCGTAAAACTTGCTTCATCAAGAAGCGGTCTTTTGTGTATATATTCGAATGTCACCTCGTCAAATCGGAGTACTACTTGTTCTGCCATAATCTTTGTAATTAACTATCTAATTTTATATTAGACCTAGGTATTATTTATAAAACTTAATATAATAAAAATGTATACAAACTCTAAGCCCTAAACTCTAAATTCTAAACAAATTCAAAACTCAAAATCACGAACAATAATTATTTTGATTTTTCAATTATTGCTCCGAAAATTTTCATTAATTCTGTTACTTCATTAACTAATATTTTTCTTTGCTTATCTAGATTATCACTATTTATATCGAGAAGCAATAGCCAATATCTTGACTCCTTTGCTTCTTTTCTCTATATTTTTACTCTATGAATAAAATCCTTTTTCTAAAAGATTCATTTGCTTCAATATAATTAGCCCCAACTGAGCCAGACGACCTAACTAATTGCTTAGCATCTTCAAAATTTGAAATACTCTTATTTATGATTTTCAAGAAATTCCTTACGTCTTGAGCAAATTTAAATGTTCTATCTTCAAGATTATAATAACTTGATTTTCCCTCCATTTATTTATTTTGAGTTTATAATTTTGTATTTGTTTAGAA
>JAQIDC010000019.1 GCA_027858235.1 Patescibacteria group bacterium
TGTTGAACAAAACCAAAAGTAGCTAAATTCTAGCACTTAATCAAATTCCGTATATATTCCTAGGTATTACTAACTAAACCTTAATATTATGGAAAATGAAAATGGAATTTCAGTAAAGGAACTTAGTCTTTTGCTGACAAAGATGGAAAAACGTTTGGCTATCAGAAACCACTCTGAACAAACAATTAGAAATTACTTGAGAGGTATTGAATATCTCTGCAAGTATACTGGAAAACATCCTGCGAATACAGATATTGATGAAGTTACAGACTTCCTGTATCAAATGCAGTATCATAAATTTAGAGCATGGAGAACTATAAAAATTTATGTGGCAGGTATTAGATGGTATTATGCTGAAATTGACGAAAATCAAAAGTTCGCTTTTCAGATACCATATCCTAAAGAAGAAAAAGATTTACCTGTTATTATTAGCAGGAACGAACTTTTCAAATTATTCTCTAACTGCGAAAATTTGAAACATAAGATGATGCTACTATTGCTTTATTCATCTGGTCTTAGAAGAAATGAACTTCTTAATTTAAAAATTACAGATATTGAAACTAATGATGGAAAATACAGAATAAGAATAAATAGAGCCAAAGGAAATAAGGATAGGTATACTGTACTGTCTGAAAAAATACTTCCTGATTTAAGAAAATATTTTTTACAATATAAACCATTAGAATACCTATTTAATGGTAGAATAAAGGGAGAGCCAATGAGTGCAGGAGGTATTAGACATGCTCTTAAAATGGCAATTAAAAAGTCGAAAATCAAAAAAATAAATCTTCATATTTTAAGGCATTGTTTTGCTTCACATTCGTTAGAAGATGGTATGAACATTAAAACCCTGCAAGAAATATTGGGGCACTCATCAATGAAAACTACAATGATTTATCTTCACGTAAGTGAAATTCCATTATTTAAAGGCTTTAGCCCTTTGGATAAATGGGAGGAAATGCCATGAAAAAATCAAAAATAACTCAGGCATTCGAAAATTTTAGTGATAAATATTTAGAATTAAATTCTGCTACAATTGAGCAACATAAAGTTATTGATTGTATTAAAGTGTGTAAAACAGAAAAACTTGGCTTCAATATACAGGCATGTGAGGATTGCGGAACAGTACATTCACATTACAATTCTTGTGGAAATAGACATTGTCCAAACTGTCAGGCAATAAACAAAGACCGTTGGATTTTACTAAAGAAAAATGATGTACTTCCTGTAAAGTATCACCATACAGTGTTCACAATTCCTGCTGAACTTAGAACATTGTTTAAATATAATAAAAAACTGTTGTACAATTTACTGTTTAAATGTGCTTGGGAAACAATAGAAAGTTTCTCGAAAGACAAAAGAAACAGGATTGAAGCAAAAATGGGAATGATAACAATACTACACACTTGGAAACAAAATTTAGATTATCATCCACATTTACACTGTATAATACCTGCTGGCGGAATTACAGAAAATAACAAATGGAAATCGGCACCAACAAAGGGGAAATATCTTTTTAATGTTGAAGCTCTTGGATTAACTTTTAGAGGCAAATTTTTATCATATTTAAAGCTCTACCAAAAAAATAAAAAAATAAAATATTGGGACTTGAAAAATCAAAGAGAGTCTGAATATTTTTACAATTTGAAAGAAAACTTGTATGCGAAACAATGGATTGTATATTCTAAGGAAAGTTTTAAAAATGAGCAATCCGTTTTTGAATATCTTGGAAGATATACTCATAAAATTGCAATAAGTAATGCTAGAGTAAAATCTATTACTGACAAAACTGTTTCTTTTGAATATACTGATAGAGCTGACAATTACAAAGTAAAAACAAAAACTGTAGATGGGGCGAAATTCATAAAACTTTTTCTTCAGCATGTTTTACCTGCTAGGTTTATGAAAATCAGGAATTATGGATTTTTATCGTCAAGAAATAAAAGTAATGCCTTAGATAAGTTACACATATATTTTAATTTGCCAAAGTATGAAAAACCAGTTAAAATGCTTATTGCGGAAGTTCTTGAAGTTTTATATGATGTACAAGTGGGTGTATGCAAAGAATGCGGGGGAAAATTAATTCTTATTCAATCGCAGGAAAGGCCAAGAGCGTCACCTAAAGTGGCATAACAATCTTGGATTGAAATTATTGAAATTAAAATTAAACACTTTTTTGTGTAAGGAGATTGCTATATCTATAATTGAAATTTTAACATGGAAACAACTGATATAATGACTCTTAAGTTCCTAAATTTTAGGAAAATATGTAAAAAGTATTTGATAAAACTAAATATTTTAAATCAAGATATTTTTTAGAGAAATTCACAGAAAATTAAAAATACATAGGGGTAAAATACCGCTACTTTTGGTGTCGTTCAACAATGCATATAAAAACCGTAGAAGCCTTGCTCTACGGAGTTTTTATATGCTTAGGTGTTGGGTGTAGTAATTTTGTATTCTTTTTTGTCGTTAATATTGAAAGTGTTCCAGCTTGTATCAATTGCACTATACCAATATAAATATTTTCCGTTGGGTGATACATTCGGTGTCGCACGGCAGTCTTTTTTAATTAATTCCGATTTGCCTGTTTTAATATTTATTAAGTAAAAATCGTTATGGTAGGGATATCCTTCCCACATAATTTGAACAGAATATGGCAAATTTGTATATGCCAATACATAGTCGGCATCACCTTCGTTTATTAAACTTATGCCCGTGTATTTGGGCGTTTCTAATTGAACAATTTTCTTGTTATTTAAATTACATACTGTAAGGAAAGTTTTTTTCAAATCTTTCTCTCTCGAATATAATTGCTGTGAATGTAAAACAGACTCGTTCCAATGCCATATATCTAGTTTAGGAATTTCTCCGTCTAAAATTGTAGTGTCTTTTTCAGGTTTAATTGGTGCAGTACCAAAAAATAAACGATTTGTTTTTTTCGAAAATTTAATATTTCCATTTTCGCTTATTTCCCAATTTTCTTTTATATTTTCGTTTGCATTATTTGCTATTTCCTGTATTCCGGAAGTATTATTCCAATAATATAAACTATAGCTATCTTTTTTGTCGCTTATCGTATCGGCTAAAAAAGCTAATTTGTCGCCAATTGTATTTAACGAAAGTTGTTTGTATTGTCCTTTTGCAATAATAATTTCTTTTTGAGAATTCTTTTTCAGATTGTAATAATAAACTCCTGCTTTAAAATCTTTATCATCGCCGGTCGTTATAAAGGCAAGTATTTCTTTATTTTCTGCCAATATATAATCGGTAACAAATGGAAAGTCAATTTTATTATTAGTATCCAAATTTTTTAAAGTCAATATAGATCCATTATCTTCTGATTCCTTTTTACCAAGGTCTTTTTTACTTGTGTCTTTTGAGTGTTCTTTTTCATATTGATATGCAATCCACGCCGACCAATTTTTTGGTAGTTTGTATGATTTTAAATTATTAATTGTGTCGATAGTTGAGTTTTGTATATTAAATATTCCTAATTTGTTTTTAGGCATATTTTCTTTCTTGGTTTTTTTTAGCTTTAATTCTCTAAGTACTTCTAACTTTGGTTTTATGGTAAATGCTATATATTTCGAATCTGATGTTATACAAGCATTTGTGCCAGATATTATAGATTTAAGTTCATTGCCAGTATTATTGGCAATTTTTAAAACAGGATTCCCTTTCCAAGGTTCAGATTTATAAACAATAGTATTTCCATCGTTGGAGATTATCTTTTCGCTTATTCTGTTCCACTTTATTATGTCGTCGAATGTTAATGGTTTCTTATTGTTTTGGGCAATAAGACTGATTCCTATAAAAACTAGTATTATAAAAGAAGTAATTTTTTTCATTTTCAATTAAGATTAATGTATTGCAATGATATTAAAATATATAGACAAATAAATAGTTTCTAGGTTTAATAAAAAAGAAATAATAGTCGTTATATTTTTTGTTGTGTTTATCTTTTTGGGGCTTTTAATAATAAAAAAAGCTTTTTGTAAACTAGTTTTACAAAAAGCTTTTTTGTACCCCCGAGCGGAATCG
>JAQIDC010000020.1 GCA_027858235.1 Patescibacteria group bacterium
TATTCTCTCAAATAAAAAATTATGCTATAATATTAGTATAATTTTTTAATATAAATAAACAATGAATATCGCAATTAATGGTTTCGGTAGAATTGGCCGAGCAGTTTTGAAATCAATTATCGAGAATAAAGTTAATGTCAATGTTGTTGCTATTAACGACCTAACTGACACAAAAACGCTTGCTCATTTACTTCAATATGATAGTTCTTATGGTAAATACGTCAAAGAAGTTTCTTATACTAAGGACACTCTAATTGTGGGCGGTAAAAAAATCCCAGTTTTTGCGCAAAGAAACCCAGCAGACCTACCTTGGAAAGAAAAAAAAGTTGAAATAGTTCTTGAATGTACAGGCCTTTTCCGGACAAAAGAAACAGCAGGTGCTCATCTGACAGCGGGTGCAAAAAAGGTTATTATTTCGGCTCCTGCAAAAGATGACAAAGTAAAAACTTTTGTAATGGGTGTTAATGAAGATACAATTAAAAAAACTGACAATATAGTTTCAAATGCTTCTTGCACAACAAATTGTCTTGCTCCAGTTACGGATGTCATTAGACAAAATTTCGGTATCAAAAATGCTTTAATGACAACTATTCATTCATACACAGCTGATCAAAATATTGTAGATGGCCCTCACAAGGATTTAAGAAGAGCAAGAGCGGCCGCTGTCAATATCGTCCCAACAACAACAGGGGCTGCTATTGCAACGACCAAGGCTATTCCTCAGTTAAAAGGGAGGTTTGATGGAATGGCGGTGAGAGTTCCCACCCCAGTTGGCTCACTTTGCGATATTACATTTTTAACAAACAAAAAGGTAACGGTTGAAAGTGTTAATAAAACTATGAAGCGTGCTTCAAAACTTGCAAAATATAGAGACATTATTGAATATAGCGATGAAGCTTTGGTTTCTTCCGATATTGTTGGCAATCCATCAAGCGCTATCTTTGATTCTGAATCAACTAAAGTTTCCGGAGACAACCTTCTAAAACTAATTGTTTGGTATGACAATGAATGGGGTTATTCAAATAGAATGGTTGATTTAATGGAATTTATTATTAAGAAAAAACTTGTTTAAGATTGCAAATCGGAGTAGTTCAACTCCTCCGATTTTAATGGTTTAATGGCAAAACTTTTAGATAAAATAAAAAAAGCGGAACTTGTCGGAAAAGGAGGAGCTTGTTTTCCGACTTTTTCGAAGTGGCAAGCTGTTAAAAATGCCAAAGCTGATAAGAAATATATTGTTTGTAATTGTTCTGAAGGCGAACCGGATGTTAAAAAGGATGGGTATATTTTAGAACATTTTCCAGAAAAATTAATCGATGGAATAAATCTTGCTGTTAAAGAAATAAAAGCTGATAAAGCTTATATTTTTATTAATGAAGCTTATTACAAAAAATATAGTACCAAACTTCTTGGATTAATTGTTGATACTAAAATAGAATTATTTAAAAAGCCTCATGTTGGCGGTTATATTGCCGGGGAAGAATCATCTCTTATAAATGCAATCGAAGGGTCTCGTATTGAACCAAACAGAAAACCACCTTATCCGAGTGATTCTGGTCTTTGGGGTGCGCCAACTCTTATAAACAATGTCGAAACTTTTTACGATGTAAGTTTAATTAATTCAGATGCTTATAATAAAAATCGTTTTTATACTGTCGCTGGAGATTGTGTTTGGCCAGGAGTTTATGAATTCTCTAACGATCAAACTATAGGTGATATATTGGTCGAATCAAAAAATTATCCAAAATTTGATTTTTTTGTTCAGGTTGGTGGAGGTGCTTCTGGGGAAGTTCTAAATTCCAATCAACTCGATAGGGAAGTGGGCGGATCTGGTTCTATTACGGTCTATTCAATCGAAAAACATA
This sequence comes from Patescibacteria group bacterium, assembly GCA_027858235.1. Taxonomy (NCBI): domain Bacteria; species Patescibacteria group bacterium. The sequence continues at coordinate 1,866 of JAQIDC010000020.1, forward strand.
AACCAATTGATGTTATAAGAAATTGGCTTAATTTTTTTATGAACGAATCATGCGGACAATGCACTCCTTGCCGTGAAGGAACATATAGGCTTCATGAAATAATAAATCAAAATAAACCTAATTGGCATATGTTTTTTGCTATTCTTGAAGATTTACCAGAGACCTCTTTTTGTGCGCTTGGTATTTCTGTCCCAGTGCCAATCATTTCATATTTTAAGAACGTTTTAAAGGATAACCAAGAATTTAGTTCAATATTTGTAGAAAATAATATTTAAAATAAATTTATGACAAATTTAATCAAGTTTACAATGATGGCAATAGTTGTAGCATTAACAATTTTTGCTGTCTTAATAATAACCAAGGTAATTAATTATTCTGAATCTATTGAATCAATTATTAGGTCTATTTTAGTAATAATAGTAGTAGCATTTGCTTTTGGAATTATAGCTATTCTTGGAAATAAAGGTAATGATAATAATGTAAAAAAATAATTTTAATATTTTTAAATGTTAAATAATAAAATAAAAATTAACAACAAGGAATACGATTTCAATGAAGGTGAGACTGTTTTAAGTGTTGCCACTCGAAATGGAATTCAAATACCAACGCTTTGTGATCATCCTGACTTTTCTGTAAAAGAGAATTGTCGCGTCTGTGTTGTGGAAATAAAAGGAGAACACGGTCTCTCCACCTCTTGCTCCGCAAAAGCTAAGCCAGGAATGGAGATTCAAACCAATTCTGATAGAGTTGAAAAATCTCGTGGTCTTAATTTGGAAATGATTTTTGCTGAACACATTGAAAAATGTGCTACTTGTATTTGGCGTTTTGAATGTAAGCTTTTGAAATACGCCAAGGACTATAATTTACTTATAAATACTTTTTCTGACAGAAAGGGTAAGAGACCAGTATATAGGTTTAAAAACGCTGTAGAGCTTGATTCTAGCCAATGTATTGATTGTAGAAACTGTGTCGACGCTTGTTCTGTTCTTCAAGGAATTGATTATTTGGAAATAAAAGGAAAGGGGCGCAATCAAGAAGTTGTTCCCACGGCTGACGTTCGAAAACATTGTATTCTTTGTGGTCAATGTGCCCTGCATTGTCCTGTTTCTGCCGCTCAAGAACAGCCTAATTGGCAAGACGTAGAAAGGGAAATGAAAAATGATAAAAAAATTGTAGTTGTTCAATTTGCTCCTTCAATTAGAGTTAGCATCGGTGAAGACTTTGGATTTGATCATGGAGAAATAGTTACCGAAAAATTAGTTTCATCATTGAGGGAACTTGGATTTGATTATGTCTTTGATGTTTCTTTTGCGGCAGATATTACAACATTGGTTGAAGCTGGGGAATTACTTGAAAGAATTGAAAAGAAGGGAGTTATGCCCATGATGACCTCTTGTTGTCCGGGCTGGGTTAATTATGTTGAATATTACAATCCAGAACTTATTCCTAATTTAACAACTTCAAGATCTCCGCAAATTCATGGAGGTGGTGTTATTAAAACATATTGGGCAAAAAAGATGAATGTTGATCCAAAGAATATTGTCGTTGTTTCAATAATGCCTTGTACTGCTAAAAAATATGAAGCATCTCGAGAGGAAATGGCTATTAATAATATTCTACCTGTTGACTATGTTTTAACTACCAGGGAGCTATCTTTTATGATAAAGAAAAACAATATTAATTTTGCAAATCTAAAAGAGTCAAAAGCCGATAATCCTTTGGGTGATTATACTGGAGCCGGTGTAATATTTGGAGGTTCTGGAGGTGTTATGGAATCTGCCCTAAGAACAGCTCAGTATGTCTTGGAAGGACCCAAGGCCAAATTAACTAAAAAAAGATTAGAATTTAATGGTGTTCGTGGCTTAGAAGATGTGAAGGAAACAGTTGTCACTATAGCCGGAAAAGATTTGAGAATTGGTGTTGTAAATGGAATAAAACATATTAAAGAACTCATTCCTAGATTAAACGAATTTGATTATATTGAAGTTATGACTTGCCCGGGAGGATGTATCGGCGGGGGAGGGCAACCTATTCCTACCAGCAAAGAAATAGTCAAAAAAAGAATAGCAGGTTTATATAGGGATGATACAAACAGCAAAATAAGAGTATCAGCTCAAAATGAATCGGCTAAGGAAATAGTAGAATGGCTAGAAGACAACAAACTTACACACAAAACACTACATACTAAATATTTTAAAAATTTAGATTAAACGTATGAACAAAATTCATCTAGGAACAATTTCTATTCTTATCAAGGATAGACAAAGTCACGCTAAAGATGTCAATGAACTCTTGACTATAAATGGTCACATTATCATGGCTCGTCTAGGAGTGAATGTTCAAAAATCTTGTGTTGAACATTGTACGGGTTTTATTACAATTGCGGTTGAGGCAACTGCAGGAGAAATTTCAAAATTAACGAAAGAAATTGATGAACTCTATGGCATCGTTGCCAAGTCATCAATTCTTACAGAATAATATGACAAATGAAAAAATAGGAACTCTCTCAAGGGTTCAAGTCGAAACTTTAACAAAATTCTTACTAATTTCTGGTCTTGCCATAATGATTCCTTTTTATGTCCATATTCAATGGCTAACGGGTCCAATCGTTAATGCACTACTTATTCTGAGTCTTTTTTTGGTGGGAATTAGGTCGGCTGTTTTTGTAGCTCTCGTTCCAAGCGTTGTTGCTCTCTCTGTTGGACTATTACCAGCAATTCTAGCACCAATGATTCCATTTATAATGATTAGTAATATTATTTTTGTTTTAGTTATTGATTTTACTGTTAATGCAATAAAAAATGAAAAAGTTTCTTATTGGTCAGCAATCCTAATCGCTTCCCTTGTTAAATTTACCTTCCTATTTTTGAGCGTAAGCGTAATATCAAAACTTCTCATAAAAAGTGAATTAGCTGTAAAAGTAGCCCAAATTCTTTCTTGGCCTCAATTTTATACAGCACTTCTTGGTGGAGTAATTGCCTTTGCGATTTTGAAATGGCTGAAAAAGTAATTAGAACTTACGATTAGTGTATGGTTGTGATTCACATTTTATGAGGGTTAATTGGTATAAAGAGTAAAAGATAAATAAATTATTTCGTACAAGATACCAAATTCTGCAATTATCAATACACAAGTTCGTATAATAACTAGTTATACAAAATTTGCTGTGACCACTCGCTACCGCTCGCAGGCCCCATCAAATTTTGTATAATGTGGTGCGCTTACCAGCATCTGCCATACGCCAATTTCCTGCTACTCGCTACCGCT